>CAZEAH010000016.1:0-15640 GCA_964510075.1 uncultured Leptospirales bacterium
GGCTTTAATACAGGGTTTTCGTCCCGTACTTGTTTGACAAATTTGTACCGAGGACGTTAGTTTCACATCAGATTACAACTCTTTCTGGAGGAATCATGAAACGCACCGAAGTGATCTTAGCGGCCGATAGAAGCTACCCGGCGGAACGGGAGAAGAACGTTCCGATTTCCCGGTATTTCGGGGAAGATACATTCACCACCATGACCATGCAGGAGAAGCTCCCCGCGGCGGTTTTCCGCCGGCTTCAGGATACGACCCTCCGTGGCAAGAAGCTGGATCTGGAAACGGCGAATGCCGTGGCTCACGCCATGAAGGAATGGGCCATTGAAAAGGGAGCGACACACTACTGCCACTGGTTTCAGCCGATGACCGGATCGACGGCCGAAAAGCACGACGCCTTCATCGAGTTCACCGACGAGGGGATGCCGATAGAACGATTCTCGGGAAAACAGCTCGTCCAGGGCGAGCCCGACGCGTCGAGCTTTCCGAGCGGCGGGATCCGCTCAACCTTTGAAGCGCGCGGCTACACCGCCTGGGACATCTCCAGCCCCGCCTTCATCCTCAAAAGGGGCATCGGGACCGCTCTCTGCATTCCGTCAGTGTTTATATCGTATTCGGGTGAAGCGCTCGACAAGAAAACTCCGCTTCTGCGCTCCATTGAAGCCATCAACACCAGCGCCCTCAATCTGCTCAGAGTGCTCGGCAACAGAAAGACCCGCAAGGTATACGCGACGCTCGGTCCGGAGCAGGAGTATTTTCTCATTGACCAGGATTACTATTACAAGCGCCAGGACCTGCTTCTCGCGGGAAGGGCCGTTCTCGGCGCCGCGCCCCCGAAGGGGCAGGAGCTCGAAGACCACTATTTCGGGAGCATAAAGGAGCGAATATTCTCTTTCATGCACGACGTGGAGGAAGAGCTTTACAAGCTCGGCATCCCAGCAAAGACCAGGCATAACGAGGTTGCCCCAAGCCAGTATGAAATCGCCCCGCTCTTCGAGGAAGCGAACCTTGCCGTCGACCACAATCACATCCTCATGGAAACGCTCCGCTCGGTCGCGGTGAAACACAAACTGGCCGCCCTTCTTCACGAAAAGCCGTTTGCGGGCATCAACGGTTCGGGCAAACACCTCAACTGGTCCCTCGCCGACGACCAGGGGAACAATCTGCTGAACCCCGGCAAGACTCCTCAGGACAACATTCAGTTCCTCGTATTCCTGGTGGCGACCATCCGCGCGGTCTTCCATCACGCCGATATTTTGAGGGCCGCGGTCGCTTCGTCCGGAAACGACCACCGGCTCGGCGCGAACGAAGCGCCTCCGGCAATCATTTCGGTTTTCCTTGGCGAGCAGCTGAGCGCCATCCTCGATGACATCGAGAAGGGAGTGGTGAGCAACGGGACAAACGGCGCGATTATAGACTTGGGAATATCGAAGCTGCCGGTGCTCTCCAAGGACAACACCGACCGCAACAGGACCTCGCCGTTCGCCTTTACCGGAAACAAGTTCGAGTTCCGCGCGGTGGGCTCCTCTCAGTCGATTTCCTTCCCGGCGACGGTACTCAATACCATCGTCGCCGAAAGCCTGGACGTGCTCGCGGAAAAGATCGCCGCCAAGGGAGAAAATACCAGACAGGCCACGCTCGACGTACTGAAAGACGAAATCAAGGCCGTAAAGAGCGTGCTTTTCATGGGTGACAACTACTCGAAGGAATGGGAGGAGGAGGCGGCCAGACGAGGACTGCCGAACAAGAAGACCTCGTACGAATCTCTGCCGGACTTGGCGACGCCCAAGGCCGTTGCGCTCTTCGAAAAATACAAGGTACTCTCCCCGGTTGAGCTCAAATCGAGGTACCATGTCCGCCTTGAGCGGTACGTCAAAGAGATCGATATCGAGGCCGGCTCGCTGTGCAACATTGTCGAGTGCCAGGTACTTCCGGCGGCGATACGTTACCAGAGGGAACTCGCCTCATCGATCACCGGCACGGCGCAGGCGCTCGGAAGCGACGCCTCGCTCGCTCCGCAGAAGGAGCTTCTGTCATCACTTGCCGGCCTTATTGGCGACACCATGAAGCTCGTGGCCGAACTGAAGAAGAATGTCGAGCAGGCCGAATCGCTCGGTTCGGAGGAGGAAAAGGCGGCCGCGTTCGGCTCGAAGGTCCGCGGAACGATGAACGCGATCCGCGCCAAGGTGGACGCGATCGAGCTGATGGTCGACGACGAGATCTGGCCGCTCCCGCGCTACTGGGAGATGCTCTTTATAAAGTAACGCAGGCTACAGCGCAAAAAAGAGAGCCCCGCGCGGGGCTCTCTTTTTTGACCACCCGGCCTCAGAACCTGAGATATTCCCTGTCCCTCCGGTTGATGACCTGTATGTGCGAATGCTTGCCCTTCTCCCGCGCCTCCTCGAGAATACGATACCCCTCGCTCCTGCACCGGTCGCAGGAACCCAGAGGCACCTCCACGCCGAGGCACAGCGGGTTGACCGAGGAGATTGTCTCTATCTTGAGGACGCCGGCACAGTCGTCGCAGACCATTATAGACTCCACCTGGTTCTCGCGAATGCCGTCCGTATCGTAATAAACGGACTTTTTCCGGACCATATAATTACCCGGCATGCCGCGCATAACGAAATCGCGCGCCCTGCGGTGACGCTCCAGTATCTCCTTCGACAGCTTTTTAATGTACTGTGTAACTTCGGCGTCCTGTCGGATTTCCTCGGGATTGAAATCCGGTTCGCGCACGTAGGAATAATCCACGCCCGCCATGGCCAGGACTATCCCGAGGTTTACGTAGGGAAGCGCGCCCTGAATGGAGTAGCCTCCCTCCAGCACGGCGATGTCGGGCTTTAAGAGCTCGTTAAGCCGCGCATAGCCCCGGGCGGAGAATCGCATGTTGGTGATCGGATCGGAATAATGGTTGTCCTGCCCGGCGGAGTTGATGATGAGGTCCGGTTTGAATTCCTCGAGTACGGGCAGTATAACCTTTTCGAGCACGTACAGAAAACCCTCGTCCGATGTCTCGGGGGGAAGCGGAATGTTCAGGGTCTTCCCGATGGCGTTGGGGCCTCCCTGCTCGTCGATAAAGCCGCTGCCGGGGTACAGCGTGCGTCCGTCCTGGTGCACCGAGATGTAGAGCGTGTCCGGGTCGTGCCAGTAGACGTCCTGCGTGCCGTCGCCGTGATGGCAATCCGTGTCGACGATCGCTACGCGCTTTCTCCCGTACCGCTCGCGGATGTGCTCGATCATGACCGCCTCTATGTTGATGTTGCAGAACCCGCGCGAGCCGTGCACCACTTTCATCGCGTGATGGCCCGGCGGGCGCACAAGGGCGAAGGCGCGGTCTTCGCGCTTCTCCATTACCAGGCGCGCGGCCTTGATCGCTCCCCCGGCCGACACCAGATGCGATTCGGTGAGGATGCTCTTCACATCGGGAAAGCAGAAATGCGTGCGTTCCACGTCCTCAATTGTGGCGAGGTCGGGCTTGTATTCCTTTATGCCGGGAATGTCGAACACGCCCTCCTCGACCAGCTGGTCCTGGGTGTAGAGAAGCCGCTCCTGTCTCTCCGGATGCGTCGGGCTTATCGCCCAGTCGAAGGCGGGGAAAAAGATAAGCCCGAGCCTGTTTTTTGCCTTCAGCATGGTCCCCGCACCCCCCTGCCGTATTCTTCGAGGATACCCGGCTTTACCTGACAGCGGACCCGTATGTTCCTGCCGGCGGTGAAGTAGCCCCTCACCATATTGAACGACGCGGAGTATACCACCTCGGCCTGCACGCGTTCTCCGGGCGCGGTTTTGCCCAGATGTCCGATCAGGTAGCGCCGCGCGTCCTCGCCAGCCTCTTCCGCCGTGTACGCCGCGGGGACCTCGCGCGACACGCCGATCTCCGGAATCATCAGCATGCCCTTTTCCGTATCGGCCAGGAGTTCGATACTCATCGTCGTTCGGGCAAGCGCCGCTCCGATTGCGTTCGCCACCGCGTGATCGCGGGGGACGATCACCTCGAGCCCGCAGGCCCGCGCAAGCCCCGCGCGGAACGCCTCGGCCGGCCCCCCTACGACGAACATGCGCGCGGGGCGAATCTTTGCTCCCTCGAGCATTTCGTGGATCGTGTACACCGGACGTTCGTTGATCTCCGCCACCATCTCGTCAACAGCCGATATGATCGATGAGATGGCGCGTTCCGTCGCCCTGAGCGCGAGGTCCTCCCCCTTCATGCCGTATTTTTTGGCGAGGTCCTCGATAGCCCTTGCGGAGGCCTCCGTGTTCCCGTGCATCGAGGTCCCCAGACGGTTGAACGCGTCTATCAGTGGGGCAAGCACTCCTCCGGCGGCCGCGGCCGGGCCCAGGCGCTCCGGCCCTACCAGCACCTCGCCGTTCGTTATCTTGAGAAGCGAATCGCCGCCGATTCCGATCGAGCGCGTTCTGAGGGCGCGCACCAGTGTATCCCTGCCGTTAAGCGCAATTCCCTCGGGTTCGATGAGCGGCATTCCCGCGGCAAACACCGCTATGTCGGTGGTGGTTCCGCCGATATCGAGAACGACCGAATCGGTGCCGATGGAGCACAGCGCAAGTATTCCCATCACGCTCGCGGAAGGCCCGGAGAGAATGGTTTCGACCGGCAGCAGCCGCGACACCGCAATGGGCATCGTTCCGCCGTCCGCCTTGAGCACGTTTACCGACGCGCGCATGCCGTATTCGCCAAGGGCTTTTTCCACTGCGTCCGCGAAACGGTTGTAGAGCCGCCACACGGCCGAGTTATAATAAGCGGTCGCTATGCGTCGCGGAAAGTTAAGGTTTCCCGAAATTTTGTGACCGAGGGTAATGAAGTCCGCCGAACCGGCGAGCGATTCCATAATGGCGTTTTCGTGGGACGGATTCCGGGTTGAAAACTTCGAAACGGCCGCGTACGTCTTTATGCCCGCCTTGCGGCACGCGGTTATCGCCTTCTCGAGCCGTTTTTCGTCCAGGGGGAGTATCTCCGTTCCCCGATGGTCGAGCGCACCCTCCACACGGTGGTAGTGGTCGCCGATCGCGAAGTGCGACGGCTCGATGCCGGGGCCGGCGCTCACTATCACCCCCACCTTTTCGGTCGTGTTTTCCACGATCGCGTTGGTCGAGAGCGTTGTGCTGAGATTCACGCGGTCGATCTTATCCGCGTCGACCTCGCGCAGCATCGCGTCGATTCCGTCGTTTACCGATTCGAAGAGGTTCTCGTGGTTGGTGACCACCTTGGCGGCCGCCCGTACGCCCCCGGCGTCGACAATGACCACGTCGGTATGGGTGCCTCCTGCGTCAATGCCCAGCAGCATGCGGTACCTCGCGGGTGGAGTATTCCCGTACACTATCGCCCGGAAAATACCCTGTCAAGAAGGATATACCGCCGGCGCCCGGCCATTTTCATTGTTTACAAAATACCCGTGCCGGTGCAGTATGCATCATGATGGATTTGCCCAGAAACGGCACGGGCGTACCGCTGACAACCCTCGCGCGATCACTTGCACTGACGGCGATATTTCTTCTGGCCGGGGCCGGGGCCGCTTCCGCCAAGGCGGAAGGACCGCATCCGCCGCGCGCGGTACGCGGAATACTGGATCTGCGCTCCTACGATTTCGACCGCATGGAGCCCGTACGCCTCGACGGAGAGTGGGAGTTCTACTGGGAAAGGCTCCTCGAACCGTCCGCCCTTCGTGAAGGCCACGGCCGGCCCGCAGCCGAGTATTTCTACGTACCCGGAATCTGGAACGGCCGCCAGGCGCCCGGCGGCGGGCGAATCGTCGGCGACGGCTACGCCACGTTCCGTCTGCTGGTACTCGCCGGAGGCCCGGCCGGAATCCGCACGCTGAAGATACCGGTTATGGCAACCAGCTACAGCCTCTACGTGGACGGCCGGCTCGTCGCCTCCAACGGCACCGTCTCTTCGTCGGCCCGAACGACACGTCCCCGCTACAACCCGACCACCGTCTCTTTCGAGTCGTCCGGCGCAACGATTGAGCTCGTACTGCATATCGCCAATTACAGCTCCGACAAGGGCGGCCCGTGGAACTCGATCCTTCTGGGCTCAGAACAACAGGTAATGAAGAAACGAGACCTGCGCCTGCTGTACGAGTATGTTTTGCTCGGCGGACTGCTCGTAATGGGATTGTATCATCTCGGGCTCTTTCTTCTCAGGCGTAACGACCGATCGGCACTCTATTTCGGCGCGTTCTGCCTGCTCATCGCGCTGCGCCTCACGCTGACGGGCGAATTTATACTCGTTCGGTATTTCCCCGGCATCAACTGGGAGCTCGAGATGAAACTCGAGTTTCTGACCATCTATGCGGGTCTTCCGTTGTTCGCTCTCTTCATCCGTTCCCTCTTCCCGGAAGAAACGCCCACATACGCCCGCACCGTTTATTGTGCCATCGGAGCCGTTTTCTGCATTCCCGTGCTCGTTCTGCCCCTTCGGGTGTACAGCCATTTCCTGACCCCCTTTCATGCGGTCAGCATCGCCGCGTTCGCCCATCTTATCATCACCGTCTGGCGTGCGATGCTTCGAAAACGAAACGACGCGGTTCTGCTGCTCATCGGCCTTTTCATCCTCATGGCAAGCGCGGTGAACGACATCCTCGACACGAACTTCCTGGTGCGTACGGGCTATCTCCTGCCCACCGGCCTTTTCATCTTCGTTCTGTTGCAATCGTTCATACTTTCGCGGCGTTCCTCCGGGGCCTTCGCCGACGCAATGAAACTTGCGTACCTGCGCAGGGAACTCGAGATCGCGCGGCGCATACAGAAGTCCATCCTGCCCGCGTCGCCTCCGGTGCTTGAGGGGATGCGCATGCACGTCTTTACCCTGCCCCCCGAAGGCATCAGCGGCGATTACTACGACTGGCACATCATCGACCGCCGCCGAATCGCGATTCTTTCGGCTGATATCGTGGGACACGGCGTTCCGGCCGCGATGATCGCCTCCACTCTCAAGGTCGTCTTCTCGCTCGTCAGGGACCGCGCCGACGCTCCCGCGTCGCTTCTGCAGGCGATGAACGACATTTTGGTCGGCAGACACATAAGCCAGTTCGTAACCGCCTCCTGCGGCTATATCGATCTCGAGGCGCGGAAGATCGTATACGCGAACGCGGGGCACCCTCCCCTCATCCTCATGTCACGTGAGTCGAACGAGCCGATAATGGCCGACGCGCAGGGGCGGGCCATGGGCTGGACGGACGACATACGATGCGAGGATCGAACTCTCCCGCTCCATGAGGGCGACAGGTTGGTCATTTACACGGACGGCATCATCGAGTGCCGCAACGTCCGTGGTGAGATGTTCGGGGAGACGATGTTCGCATTATGCCTGAAGGAGTGGCGGGATCTCCCCGGCGACGAACTCTCACGGCGTCTCGGAGAGCGCCTCGCGGCCTGGAGAAAGCCTGTCGAAGATTTCGAGGATGATATTACTCTGATTGTCATAGACTTGGAGTGAACCGGCCGGGGGGCCGGAAAGCCCCCCGTTCGAACGAACTCACTCTCCCGCGTACTGGCCCGCCGCCCGGAGTTTCGCCTTTTCCTCTTCCTCGAGAGTGTTGAAGGCCACCTTGCCCACCAGGGTTTTCGGAAGATCATCGCGGAACTCCACCTCCCGCGGACAGCTCCATTTGAGCAGGTGCTCCGCGCAGTGTTTGATGAGTTCGTTCGCCATCTCCGGCGATGCCTTCGATTTGTCCTTAAGCACGACGAAGGCCTTTACGCGCGATACCTGCGCCCGGTCCGGCACTCCGATAACGCACGCCATATCAACCGCCGGGTGCTGGCGAAGCACGTCTTCCACCTGGCCCGGATATACGTTTACACCGGAGGACTTTATCATGCGCTTGATGCGCTGTTTGAAGTACATGAAGCCGTCGGCGTCCATGGTCGCCATGTCGCCCGTGTGAAGCCATACCCTTCCGTCCGAATGCTTTTTGAGAACCTTCGCCGTTTCTTCCGGCTGGTCGAGGTATCCGAGCATTACCGCCGGACCGTACAGGCAAATTTCGCCCTCCTCTCCCGTGGCGCATTCCTCGTCCGTACCCATCCTGACGATTTTCGCCTCCATATCCGGGAAGGGCACCCCGATGCTTCCTTCGCGGTATTCGGTCATCGGCATCGCCCCTATGGCCGTAACCGCCTCGGTGAGACCATAGCCCTCGAGGAGCTTCACGTTTCCGCCCTGTTTACGAACGATCTCCTCGAACTCCTCCTTTACCGCGCGCGGCAGCGTATCCGCGCCGCTGAAACAGCCTTTAAGACATGACAGGTCGGTCTTTCTGAATTTCTCGTTTTTGGAAAGGGCCATAAAAAGCGTCGGGACGCCGACCACAAACGAAGGGCGTTTGGATTTAATCAGGTTGGCGACCTCTTCGGGGGTGAAGGTAGGAACGAGAATGCTCTTGCCGCCGCCCATAAACGCCGCGTTCACGCAGACACCAAGGCCGAACCCGTGGAAGATCGGCATAATCGCGAGTATCGAGCTCGTACGGTCCATCCCTCCCCAGTGCGCGACCATCAAGCCTTCGCTTATAAAATTGTAGTTGGAAAGCATGATTCCTTTGGGAACGCCGGTGGTTCCGCCGCTGTACAGTATGACCGCCATCTCGTCGGGGCCCATATCGGCAGGTTCAACAGCCGGGTACGAACCGCCCATCAGGTCGTTCCACCATATGACGCGGTCGTCCTTGGGGACCCTGGGGATTTTGCGGCCCTTTGTCAGGTTGAATCCGATCTTTTTAACCAGCCCGAGGTAGTCGGGAATGCGCGCGAGGATGAGTTTCTTGCATGCGGTCTTGTGCATCACCTGGTTGAAGTTGCCGTAAAACGCGTCAATGGTAAGCGCCATGACGCTCTTACTGATCTGAAGATAAAATTCTATTTCCTTGGGCGGGGAGAGCGGATGGATCATGCTCGCCACGGCCCCCAGCTTGTTCACGGCATAGAAACATATGATGCCCTGCGGGCTGGTGGGCATCGAAATGGTGACCCGGTCACCTTTTTTTAGCCCCATTGCCGCGAGCGCGTCCGCGCATCTGTTTATTTCCTCGGCGAAACGCCGGTACGTCGACGTGTATCCCAGAAAATCGTAGGCGATCGTATCAGGATATTTCCGCGCGGTATCCATCAGGGCCTGGTACATAGTTACCCTGGGATAATCGATCGACTGGGGTACACTCCCATAGAACTTGAGCCACGGCTTCTTTTCGTACATGGTGACCACTCCTCTATAAAAAAGTTATGGCGCGGCCCGATGGTCGCGTCGCTCGGCTGTTCATCCCTTCTTCTGCTTGATGATCTCCATGAACGCGTCGATGCGCGTTTCGATCTGGCTCTCGCTCCAGGCGCGCTCGTCGACCATGTCCGCCTCGATCATAAGGCTCGGAAGCCCCATCTCCTTCTGGAGGGTTTTCATGATATCATACTGGCCGAGCGAGTACGGCTTACAGCTGCGGTTCGAATGCATCACGAACCCGTCCACGTCGTATTTTTTGATCATCTTCTTGATGATCTTGAGCATCTCGTCCACGCCGATGTTGAGATAGATGCGCGTGTACCCCTCAACCATCGAGCCGAGGAAATCATTCTCGTCCAGATAGTCGAGCGCGCCGCACCACGCGGAGGTGTATGTGTCGGCCACCAGGCACGCGTCGTACGAGGCGAACTTGTCGGACAGCCACTTGGTCTTGAACCAGATGGGCAGATTGTCCCACAGCAGACGGTAGCGCTCGTTCGGCACGGCGCCGATTTTCTGCGCCGCCCGCTCTTTCATCTCCGCCAGGAGCATGGTGTAGTAGTCCACCGCGGTCTGCGTGCCCCGCAGGGTGACGATGAGGGCCAGGTGGAAGAAAGCGTCAAAGGCCGACATGGGGGCCGGTTTGCTCATGGCTGTGTCCAGCACATCCTGCCACAGGCGCTGCCCCTGAAGGGAAAGACGGCCGACTTCTTTCATCCTGTCCATGTCGAATTTTTTGCCGCAGACCTCTTCGAGAAATTTTATATATTCGTCGATCTGCGTCCGCACATAGGCGCGTGCCTCTTTAGAAAATTCAGTGTGGCAGAAGGGCGTATCGAATATAAACAGGGGCACCTTGTAGTAGCGGGCCTGCACCTCATACCACTTGAGCACCGTGCCGCAGATGTTGTTGCAGCATACAAGGAAGTCCGGCGCCGGGAGCCCTCCGATGGGACCGCCGTTAACGGGGGAGGCGGCTATGTCCGAGCGCGCGTACGAGCAGAGGTCGCGGCAGTAGCCCATGTCCTCGGCCTTTTCACAGAGGTCCACGCCCATCTTGGAGGCCCCGATCATCGCCCCGTGGTTCTCCGGATACACCGGGATCGCGTCCATCACTATCATCGGCTCGACCGGACCGCCGCTGGTTATCCAGCCGACCTTCTTCCCGTTCTGGGCGGCGGTCTTCGCGTCTATATAGTACGCGGTCATTATCTCCTTCATTTTCTTGACGGATTTGACCTTCATCTTTTCCTTCTCGGGATCCTTTTTTACCTGTTCTTCCGACATGTTCTTTCTCCTCGATTGGTATCGAACGACACCGGCGGCCCGTCCGCTCGGCGGAGGGCGCCGCCGGTCAGCGCAGCATCTCGATAAACGCCTCGAAACGCGTTGACAGCTGTCCCTCCGAAGGAAGGTCCTGTTCTATCTCCATCAGCATGCTCGGAACACCGACTGCGTCCAGCATCTCTTTCATGTATGGATAGTCGAAGGAATGGGGATCGCAGAACTTCAACAGGAGGAAGATCACGCCTGACGCCCTGTGCTCTTTCGCGATGCGGACGATATTGTCGCCCCGGGCGGTTATGGACGAATGCTTTGCGGGACAGACGACGCGTTCGGTGTACCGGTCGGCGAGCGCCTCTATCGGATCGCCTTTCTCGGACACCTGCCCCTCGAAGTAACGCGATCCGGTGCACAGGTCGTCCCAGACGACCGCCCCGCCCGATTTCTCGATGATGGAATAGATGTCGGCGTGGTCGCAGAGACCGCCGCTCACCACGATACGCCTGCGTGCATCCGCCCCTGGGGCCTTCTCCCTGCCGAGGGCGTCGGCTAACGCGAAGAGCTTCTCAGCGGCCTCGGAACGGTCCATGATCATCGCACTCTTCACCAGCGCGTAGACGTCGCCGCCGGAAATGATTCCCGGGTTGTCGCTGCGAAGTCGGTAAATCGCGCCGAGCGCCCGTTTGATGGCGTTGAACGTCCGTATTGACTTCGCCAGATCGTCGTCCGAAATCGAGAGGCCCAATCCCTTCTCGAGCTCGCTCCGAAATTTGCGCAGGACGTCCGCCATGTACTTCCTGGCGCTCGCCGTGTCGAGCTTCACCGGCAGCACCACGTCGGCGTGAAAGCTGAAGTCCAGGTTGAGCCTCCAGATATCGGAAAGGCGCTGAATCGAATCGCAGGTGTGCGGGAATACGGCGCCGTCGAGAAATTCGAGCCTGCCCGCGAGCGCCTCCTCCAGCACCCCGCGCACGAGGGAACAGCTGTAGGCCTGCAGATGTGCGTCGGCATGGGCTATGGCCGCGCGGGTGCCGAAAAGCCTCATGGGGTGTATACCCGCGGCGTGGATAATCTCTTCCGGCGTGTACGAACAGAAATACCCGAGGATCTTCCTGCCGGAATCCTTTTTAAGACGCCGCGCATAATTCGCGCTGTCGTTTATTACGTCGTAAAATTCCCGGATCGTGTTCATGCATTCCCACCCTGTCGTATGGAATAACGAGGTCGCCACCGTCTTCGACACCGTGTATGGTCAGGCCGGTCGAAAAGAGGTGACGAAAATTCGCGCTTGACAGTGTACGACATTATCGTACACTGTTCTATTATCACCCCATAGCTTATAATATGTCAATCAGATAAGCACTGAAAAAATAAATATTTGCGAACGGCGGAGGAAGGACTGTCAATGGCGAAACAGAAACGCCTCATTCAATCGATCAAACGGGCATCCGACATACTCGGCATTTTCATTCAGGAAAAGCGGACCATGGGCATCACGGACTTCTCCGCGCGGCTCCACCTGCCCAAAACGACGATTTCGAGCATCGTCCAGACCCTCGAGGCGCTGAAATTTCTTGAAAAGGACCACATCACCTCCAAATACCGTCTCGGACCGGCCCTCTTTCAGCTTGGCATGAAATACGCCACCAATATGGACCTGGTCATCATCGCGCGGGCATGGATGGAACGACTGTGCTTTCAGTTCATGGAGCCGGTTAACGTCGGCATGCTGGTCGGCGATAAGGTGATTGTGGTGCTGAGGGTCGAGCCGGAAAACCGCTTTATGGTCTTTCCACAAGCAGGATCCGTCATCCCCGTGCATACGACCTGCATCGGCAAGATCCTGTACGCCCACATGCCCGCAGACGAACGAAACGAGATACTCCGGAACTACCCGTTCGAAAAACTTACCTCCAATTCCATCGACGACCGCGAGATCTTCATCCGGGAACTGGAAAATGTAAAAAAGGAAGGAATCGCCTTCGACAACGAGGAATCTATCGTCGGCCTGGCCGGGATCGGAGGCCCCATCTTCAATTACACCGGACAGGCCGTTGCCGGCTTCGTAATCACCGGAAAGGCCGAGCACATCCGCAAAGAGCGGGATAAAATGATCACGGCCGTTCGCTACACCTCGGGACAGGTTTCGGCCCAGCTTGGATACACTCCATAAGCATAAATTCGGTTCAACCTATCCCTTCCGGTATCCATTTTAAGCAATCTCGCCCGTTCGGCTGATCGAAGGGGCTCTTCCGGGCTATACGCATACCGGGGAATAATCCATCAGACATCAATCTATGCATTATTATGGAAAAAATGCTTGCCGAATGGAGCTGTATTGAGTATTGTTTATTAGCACTCTGCTTTGGTGAGTGCTAACGTCAGACAGGCTGATGCCGGCTGATACACTTCAAGCACTTCCCCATGGAAACATGGGGATTTTTTTAAATGCGCCACTGATCGCGGAGGATTTCCATCTCCTTCTCATAAAAATAATCCGCCACAGCCTTTTCGGCCGCTGAGTGTATCTCGGGCAGACGAGGCTCGAGGGAGGGGTCGCGCGCGAGGAGTTGTTTTCGGATATGTCCGGTAAAGACCTCGACCGGGGGAAGAAGATAGTTTTTTAGATAGGTGTACTGCTTCCAGGCTTTTTCCCTTTCATATTCTTCAATCCGGAACTGCATGATAATTCCAAGCCTGTACAGCTTTGAATAAAACCCCAATATCTCCCCTGTCGCGAAATCCTCGAGTGCGGCGGCCAGCGTTTTTTCCCGCGCCGGCATGTTCGTTTCGCTGAAGGCGTATGAATGGATATAGTCGAGGCCCTCTTCGTAATCATAGCCATACCCGTAATCGAGGGCCTCGGTGGTCTTTTCCAGTATTCTTTTTTGCGTCGGAGTGAAGATCGAGTCATCGCGGACCGGCATGGCGGCGCAACCCCCCGCGAACGCGATTAAAAGCGGCAACAACATCCATTTCATGTCCATCACTCGATCCGTATCCTTTATTCGAAATCTTCCCTCCGAAGGGGGAAATCTTCCGGTATGTCCCGTAGGAGCGTTCGGCCCAGCAGCCGTTCCAGGTCGGCGACCGGCAGGCCCACACCGGGACGCCTGGCCGCTACAGCTTCTTCGCACAGAACCTCGCCTGCGCGAAGAGGCCTCCTGCTAAAAAGGCTTCTGCGCGCCGAATTTGCAACCCCTTTTTCCGAAAAGTCGTAATCGATCCGGCCGTGGCCGAACATCGCAATGGCCGTTTCCACATCGGTCCTCATCGAACGAAACGCGTCGGGAGAGAGCGATACTGCCGCGTCGGGACAATCGTAATCCTGCCGCGGCATGAAGTGCTTCTCGAACACCCGCGCGCCCAGCATCGCGGCGAGCGCACAGCCGGTGCCGTCAGGGGCGTGGTCGGAAAAGCCGACCGGCAGTCCGAACATCGCGCGGAGCGATGATATGCGCGAAAGGTTCGCGCTCTCGGGAGGAAGCGGGTACAGGGCGACGCAATGAAGCAGGACCAGCCCTTCCGTCCCGCCGGAGCGCAGGGTTTCGACCGCGCGCCCTATCTCGTCGGCGGTCGACATGCCGGTGGACATGATGACGGGCTTGCCTGTCGCGCCTATACGCTTCAGAAGCGGCGTGTTGGTGACCTCCGACGAGGCGATCTTGTACATCGATACTTCAAGCCGCTCGAGCATTTCGACCGACGGGATGTCGAATGCCGACGATAAAAAGACAAGACCGCGCGCTTCCGCCTCATTCTTGAGGACTCTGTATTCATCCTCGCCGAGGACGAACCGCCTGAAGAACTCTATCTGAGAGAAATCCTCCACCAGGCGTATGTCGTTTCTCAGCATGGAACTCGTGTACCGCGAATACATCTCTTCGGGCACGAAAGTCTGGAATTTTACCGCGTCCGCTCCGGCGGACGCCGCCTCCCGTATCATCGCCACGGCATCGGCGAGTATGCCGTTATGGTTTATCCCGATCTCGGCGATAAAGAACGTTTCCTCTCCCCGGAACACTTTTCCGATATTTTTCATTACTTTTCTCCTTCGCCCGGCTTCCGGATACTTTTCCAATGCCAGCGTACTATATTTTTCGGCATCGTGCCGCTATTTTTATTGACACGGCTTCGAAAAGCGTTACTCTTTCAGGACACGTTATACCATTAAAATCTGCCTTTCCATTGCACGATCGCCGCTTTGCAGGAGAGCGGCGGACGAGTCTCCATAAAGGCTATTTATAGATGGTATAATACCAATCGACATTTTCCACAAGCTCGGGGTTTATCAATGGGGAAGAAATATATCGTCGCCCTCGATCTGGGCACCACCGGAAACCGCGTATTCTGCTTCGATGAAGCAGGCCGCCCGATCTCGAGCGCGTACCGCGAATTCACCCAGCATTTCCCTCGCCCCGGCTGGGTGGAGCACGATCCCGAGGAGATATGGACATCCCTGGCCGGTCTTATACCGGAAGCGATCGCCAAGGGCAAGCTCGATCCGGCCGATGCCATCACCATCGGCATCACCAACCAGCGCGAGACGGCCGTTCTGTGGAACGGTGAGACCGGAAAACCGGTCTATAACGCCATCGTGTGGCAGTGCCGCCGCACTACCGACATCTGCAACGACCTAAAGAGAAGGGGACTGGAAGATACGTTCAAGAAAAAAACCGGGCTGGTGGTGGACGCCTACTTTTCCGGCACAAAGATCAAATGGATACTCGACAACGTCGCCGAAGCGCGCGATCTCGCCGCGGCGGGCAAGCTCCTCTTCGGCACCGTGGACACATGGATACTGTGGAAGCTCTGCGGCGGCAAATCGCACAGGACCGACTACACGAACGCTTCGCGCACGCTGGTCTTCAATATCGTAGAGAAGCGCTGGGACCGCGAATTGCTCGATATCCTCGACATTCCCGCGAATATCCTTCCCGAGGTGCTCGACTCTTCCTCGTTATTCGGCGCCACGCTCGGCGCGCCGGGGCTTCCCGACGGCATTCCGATCGGCGGTATCGCCGGCGACCAGCAGGCCGCCATGGTCGGGCAGAACTGCGTGTTCGAGGGCACCATAAAGAACACGTACGGCACCGGTTGCTTCATGCTGCTGAACAC
>CAZEAH010000017.1:0-15346 GCA_964510075.1 uncultured Leptospirales bacterium
ATATGAGGAGGGAATAATGAAAAAAGTACTGAAATGGCTGGGCATCGGCATCGGCGCGATTCTGGTGCTCATCGTCGCGGCGAGCGTTGCCGTTATGCTCATCATCGACAAGGACATGATCGACGAGCAGATGGAAAATGCGCTTAACAGGCAGGTCTCTATCGGCGCGATCGACGTGAGCGTTTTCTCCGTCGTTTCGGGAATCGAGGTAAAGGACGTAAAGATTTCCAATTTCAAGACGCCCGCCCAGCGCGAGGCGTTGAAGGGCAAGCCGGTACAGGCGAACGACCTTTTCGTGGGGCTTTCTTCCTTTACCTTTAAACTCAAGTTCCTGCCGCTGCTGAAAAAGCAGGTCGAGCTCCGCGAACTGGTGCTTTTCGAGCCGGTGATAAACGTTGTACGCTATCCGAGTGGTCTTTTCAATTTTTCCGATCTTATGGCGCCGAAGCAATTGACGGCGGAAGAGAAGGCCGAGCTCCTTAAAAAACAGCAGGAAGAGGCGAAAAAGAAGGCCGAGGAGGCCAAACAGCCGCAGAAACCGTTTACCGCGGACGATCTGCCGGTGGAGATCGCCATAGGCAGAGTTGGCATTGAAAAAGGCCTGGTTTCCTTCGTCGACCAGGGCCTGAAGCAGAGTTTTTCCGTTTACAATTTAACTGCACTCGTTCATTCAATTGAAATCGACCCAAAAAATCTCGATAAGAAGAATTCCGTTAAGCTGAAAATTGAGGCCGGGATAAAGACGGTCGGCCAGGTGCAGACCGGGAGCGTAAAGACCTTCGATGTCGGGCTGTCGGTCAACGGTACGCTGAAGCCGTTCGATTCCAGGAGCAAAAAAGTGGATCCGGAGCTTTCCGCAAAGGTCGGTTCCGGTTACGGGACCATGACGGGCCTCCAGATATTTGAAAAGCTGAAGGAGGTCGAGCAGATCGAAAAATACTGCGGGAAGTTTGCATTCCTGAAAGGGGACGTTAAGTGGAAAAACGCTTTCGTGAACGTCTGGTATAAGGGCGGCACGGTGAAGCTTACCGACGGTAAAATCGCTACCGATGATTACGCGCTCAACTTCGCGGGCATGACCAACATCAACACAAAGGCCGTGGGTATGGATATGGACATGCTGCTTGCCGAAAAGCATAACACGCCGATCCGCGAGGGGATAGCGAAGAACGTGGACAAGGGCATTAAAGCGGCGAAGCTCGAAAAGTACGTCAAGACCGAAAAGGTGGCCGACTCGGCCATGAAGGCCCTTACGAACAAGGACGGTCGGGTGTATCTGCAGTACAGGGTTACGGGGACCATGTCCAAGCCCGACGTCAAACTGGTCGCGCCGAAACTATCGACAATAGGAGACCTGGTAAAGGACGCGGCGGGCGATATTAAGGACGTGGTGCAGGAAAAGGCCGAGAAAAAAGTGGAGAAGGTCGTCGACAAGCAGGCGGATAAGGCCAAAGACAAGGCGGCGAAGAAACTGAAAAAGCTCTTTTAAACCAAGGCCGTGCACGTAAAAAGCGGCATCGGATGATGCCGCTTTTTTTTGGATTCGAGTCGCGATGAATCCTTCCGCCGAAGCTACATGTTCTTCGCGCTGGTCAGCTCCCAGTCCTTAACCTCGATATCGATGGGCGGATGATAGTGGTTGAATAAGGACTGAAGCGTCGAAGACGTGTAGCCGGTCGGAAGAATGTCGCCGAAGGCGATGGTGTAATTGAGCGACAGGCCGATGTAAATATTTCGCGTATCACGATCAAAATAGCTGTTGTAAAAACCGCGAGAGTAATAGCCGAAATCGATGTTCACGTAGCGCAATGGAGTAAGCGACAGGTACGGAATCCCTCCCAGCTTGGTGACCAGCAGGTACTTCTGCCCGCTGTAGTCGGTGAAGAAATCCCCCCCGCCGTTCTTCTCGAAGGATTTCCTGAATTTCTTCGTCGGTACATACTCCCACTGCAGGGCGAACATGCGGTCGAGTACGGGAACGCCGTCGAGCAGCATTCCGATGCCGGCGCCGATGGTGTTGAAGATGACGTCGTTGATGTCGAACCCTTGGGCGGACGAGAAGCCGTCACCGATTTCCATGATGAGCTGGACGGAACTGGCGTAGATTCCGCCTTCGATATTGGCGCGAAGGAACGAAGATCCCGTAGACCGGAAGAAAAAGGTTGAAAGCCGTTTTACGGCATAGGTGCCGTACAGATGGCCGAATTTATCGGAGGCGCCGTTGAGGGCATGCGCTCCCCACACCTTCGAAGGCTTGTAGGTGAATGACGTTCCGTCGTCGAACCATCCCCATTCTATGAGCCCCCATACGGTCACAAAGCCGGGGCCGAACATGTATATCCCGGTGCGGATATAGGGCCATTTGCTCTTGTCGAAGCTGTAGGTGTCGTACAGGTTCACGGGAAGCCGCACCGTGGGGGACTCAGCGGTCGGTACGGCCGGCCGTACGGATTGTTCCAGGTTTTCGCTCGGTACCTGGTTTTCAACGGGAGCTTCCTGTGCGACGAGTGCGAGGTTGAAGCCGATCAGAAAGATAAGAGTGAACGTCGGGATTCTTTTCATGTGCAGTACGCTTTCAGTTCGGGAGTCTCCGGATGCGGGGCGCCGTACCGGGCAATAAGGCGTTATGAAAGATGAAGGGCTTTGAAATGTCAAGGCGTTGACGGATTTTCGGGAAAATTTATCTATCCGTCAAGCCGTCGATCTGCCGCTTTTTACCGCTTCGCAGGTCTATAAAAAAAGAGGAGAGGAGTTCCGCCGCCTCCTCGCGCAGGAGGCCGAAGCTGATCTTCGGGATGTGGTTGAGGCGCCGGTTCCCGCACACGGAGAATACCGTGCCGCATGCGCCGTATTTAACGTCCTCGGCGGCGATTACAAGGCGAGCGATGCGCGCGTGCACGATAGCGCCGGCGCACATCACGCAGGGCTCCTTGGTCACATACAGGGCGCATCCGTTGAGGCGCTCGTTCGCGAGCAGCCGCGCGGCCTCTTCGATGACGATCATCTCCGCGTGCAGGAGAGGATTGTTCAGGGAGCGGTTCCGGTTATGGGCGACGGCCAGCACGGCCCCATCGCGGGTTATTACCGCGCCGACCGGGATCTCGCCCTCATCGTACGCCCTGCGCGCTTCCTCGAGCGCGACACGCATAAATTTGAAATCATCATTCATCGGCAGCAGCGCTCCTTGTGTACGCATCATCTCCACGAACACGGGAATTCACGGAAAAAGAAAAGGCGGGAACTTCTCCCGCCTTTTCCGCAGTGTGCGCGTCTAAGAGGATTCGAACCTCTGACCTACGGATTCGTAGTCCGGCGCTCTATCCAGCTGAGCTATAGACGCATTGTATGGTACGGCTTTTACAGTTCCACGAGTCGAATATATTTTTCCAGCCAGGGCATTTCAAGCCTTTTTTCGCCGACGAGATGATATACGGCCCAGGCGCATACGGAAAAATACGCAAGGTGAACCATGTACACCGATAGCGCCAGCGCGAAACGAACAGGGCGCCATCCGCGAGGAACGAAAATAAAATACAGAAAAAACAGCGCGATCGCAATTCCTAGGAAAAATACAGCAAGGACGAAACCCCGCCGCCAATTCTCCTGACAGAGCGCGTCATCCGGCTTGAGGTAGAGAGGCGCAAGCCAGCCGATAAACGGAATATATGCCGCGGCGGCAAAGTATTTATTGTACATTGGCCGGTAGATCTCTTCCCGGTAGCGCTCCAGCGCGGCACGGATTTCGGGCCAGTGCCGCCTGATGTCGCGGAGGTAGAGCGCCGCCGCGACCGCCCTTCCCCGCGCGAATATCAACCATTCCTTCGTGCGGGGCCAGTTCTTCCGAAAATCCCTCATGTAGCGCAGTGCGGCCAGCGCCTGTTCCTTCAGCACGGGGAGTCGATCTTTGACGGCGTGTGCACACTTCACTGCGTGTATCCTTTCGGAGAGAGAGGGATTCGAACCCTCGGTACCGTAATTGGTACAACGGTTTAGCAAACCGTCCCCTTCGGCCTCTCGGGCATCTCTCCAGTTTCGTGGTTAACCGTTTTGGTGATTTCGGAGGGTGAGGGATTCGAACCCCCGGAGCTTGTCACTCAACGGTTTTCAAGACCGCCTCTATAGACCACTCAGACAACCCTCCACGCGTAACTCTATGGAGGGTGCCCGATCTGTCAAACAAAAATTTCGACGCGCCGTCTTGGCCGGGCGCGAAGGGAGGGATTTCAGTTCACTATCTCGGTGCCGATCCCGGCGTCGGTGAATATCTCGAGGAGCACGGCATGCTCGACCCTTCCGTCGATGATATGGGTCTTGTTGACGCCACGCAGGGCATCGAGACAGCAGTTGACCTTGGGGATCATGCCGCCGCTGATCTCGCCGGCGGAGATCAGGCGGGGAATCTCAGAAGCGGTGAGCGTCGATGCGAGTGCGCCCCCGATCTTCACACCCTCGATATCGGTGAGGAGGATGAGTTTCTCGGCGCCGAGAGCCTCGGCTATGGCCCCTGCCGCCGTATCGGCGTTGATGTTATACGTGAGGCCTTCTTCGTCGTAGCCGATGGGCGCGATGACCGGGATGAATTTTTCGCGATCGAGCGTCTCGATTACCTTCGGGTTGACCCGGCTGACGGATCCGACCAGTCCTATGTCGAGCCTCTCGCCTTTCTCCTCGTGGAAGAGCTTGTGCGCGACTATGAGTCCTCCGTCCTTGCCCGAGAGCCCGACGGCCCGGCCTCCCACCATATTGATATTGTGGACGATTTCCTTGTTTACCTTGCCGACCAGCACCATCTCGACTATTTCCATGGTTTCGCTGTCGGTTACGCGCATGCCCGCCACGAACTCGCTCTTCTTACCCACCTGTTTTAAAAGCTCGCCTATCTGCGGCCCTCCTCCGTGGACAATGACCGGGTTGATGCCGACCAGCTTGAGGAGCACCATGTCGGTTGCGAAGGACTTTTTAAGCCGATCGTCCTCCATCGCGTGGCCGCCGTATTTAATGACGATCGTTTTGCCGTAAAATTCCCTTATATAGGGGAAGGATTCGATGAGCGTGCTCACTTTCTCAATATAGCGTTGCATGGCACGGGTTCTCCTTGGCGGTGTTATTTCAGATAGACGCGCTCTTTATCGGGCACTGTTATGGAGGCCGGCAGGTCGCCGGGCTCGAGCGCGAGAAGCGGCGATATCTCCACGGTACGAACAGACGGCGGAATTGCAATGCCCCGCTCCCTGAGCCAGGACCGCGCGAGCGCGTCCATAAGCCCTTGGGCGGACTCCACGGAATCGACGCCGGATGGATTTTTAATGGGTGCGAATTCCTCCTCTCGCCGGGTTTCGAGTACGATGTTCTTCTCGGTGAGCGGCAGCGCGTCGAAGACGAATTTTTCGAATTTATATCCATTAATTTCGGTTGTGCCGTTCCCGGTATACGCACTTATTTTTTTTCTCGCGACATGGAAGGGGAGGGAAAGGGCGGAACCGCCGGTGATGCTTTCGAGGAATCCGACGCCGAAAAGATGGATGGCGATGCTGCCCATGCAGAAGCGCAGCGCGCCGCGGGCGTCCCTCTGGTTCTGAAGTTCCTCGGGCAGGTCCGAGTATTCAACGACTCCGATGGTGCCGTTGTCGAAGCGGGCGAAAACGCCGATCCTTTCCCCCGGATACGCCTTCATGAGGCCTTTGCTCGAAATGTCGGCGCCGCGAATCGAGTGGAAGCCGATGAACACGGGATCGATGATGGATACTAGGGGATTATCGACCTGGAAGTACGAGATGATCTCGATTCCTCGTTCGCGCATTGTGTGGAGCACGCCCGAATCGGCCAGCGCGCCGAGGCTTCCGCCGTGGCCGTCGGGATTCTTGAAAATGGACGCCGGTGTCTCGAGGATGAGTTTGCCCTCCGCGTCGAGCGAAGGGATCATCCCCTGGGGGAAAACGAACACGTCCGCGCTGTCCAGACCGAAATAAGAGTTATCTTTAAGGAAACGTACCGTATCGTCGTTGTTGGCGTGCGAGGTCATTATGAGCCAGGGTATGCGCACGCCGTATTTCTTCGAGCTTTTCAGGATTTTTTCGGCGTGGATCTGGAAAAGCGATTTCCCGGACACGGGGCCCGCCCTGAAAAGGCCCTTGGGCCCGTCGAAACCCAGACGCGACCCCTGCCCGCCGGCCACGACGAACGCGGCTGCGGCGCCCTTGCGTATAACGGAAATTCCCGCCTCCCGCGCTTCCAGGAAGGCCCGCCTGCCTTCTTCGTCGGCGGGCAGGGGTATGTAGGGTGCCGGCTCGAAGCCCATGGCGGGCGTCGCGCCCTCTTTCGCCTGTCGGTACAGGCGGTCGAGAAGCGCGAAATCGATTGCCCCGGCGTCATCGAGGAGCCGCCTTCTGTCGTCGTCCGAGAGGATGTCCCAGAAGGCGAATATATGCCCCTGCCCGTGGTCGTACACGCGCTGAATAACGTCATTGCGGCCCGGGTATGAAATCATCGGCTGACCTCGCGCGAACGTGGTGATGGCCTACTCGGTGTTATTTTCGGCGGGATGTCAAATAAGTTTTTGAGGCGCGGCGCGGGAGAGATAAGGGCTTGCAAAAGAGCGCTCGTTCCGGTATAAACGAGCTGTGTAAATACAGGCTTCGGGAGCGCTGTGATGGGTTCGGTGAGGGACGATATTCGGGAGATATATACCGACGCGATAGAGGCGGTCAATCCGCGCAGGGCGGTGCTCGAGCACCTGCGGCTCGACGGGGAAAGGCTCCTGATCCGCCAACGGGGTAGGACGGTCCGCGAACTCGACCTCTCCCGCTTCAGCCGGATTTTCGTGCTGGGAGCGGGCAAGGCGACCGCCCTTATGGCCCGGGCGGTTGAAGACCTGCTGGGGGATCGAATTACCGCCGGCTGTATTTCGGTAAAATACGGGTATACCGCCCCGCTCGATCGAATCGACACGATTGAGGCGGCACACCCCGTTCCGGACGAGGAGGGCAGGCGCGCCGCAGAGCGGATACTGAGTATTGCATCGGAAGCCGGCGTCGGCGACCTCATCATCAGCCTCATATCGGGCGGTGGGTCGGCCCTGCTTCCTCTCCCGGCGCCGCCGGTCACGCTGGAGGAGAAGCGGACGGCGACCGGCCTGCTTCTTAAGAGCGGGGCCTCCATTCACGAGATGAACGCGGTGCGGAAGCACCTGTCGCTCATCAAGGGGGGAAACCTCGCCCGAGCCGCGCATCCCGCGACTGTCGTCAACCTCATGATATCCGACGTGGTGGGGGACGATCCCGATGTGATCGCCTCGGGGCCGCTTGTTCCCGACGCCTCCACTTTCGCGGACGCGCTTTCCATCCTCGAACGATACGGTATCGCCGATTCGGTCCCGACGTCGGTAATCAGACGCATCCGCGACGGGGCGAACGGACTACTTCCCGAAAACCCGAAGGCCGATGAGGAATGCTTTGCGGGCGGAGAGGGGATTATCATCGCGTCCAACATCCTGGCGCTCGAGGCGGCGCGCAGGAAGGCGCAAGCGCTCGGCTATGCCCCTGTAATCCTTTCTTCACTTATTGAGGGGGATACGCGCCAGGCGGCTCTGTTCCACGCGGCTATAGCCCGCGAAGCCCTCGCTTCGGGCCACCCCGCGGCACCCCCGATGTGCGTTATCAGCGGCGGCGAGACGACCGTGGAGGTGCGGGGAACGGGGCTGGGCGGTCGGAACATGGAGTTCGCTCTCCAGTCGGCGCTATTACTTGCCGGAACAGAAGGCATTTGCGCGGCAAGCGTGGGCACCGATGGAACCGACGGACCCACCGACGCCGCCGGCGCTTACGCCGACGGTACGACGGTGACGCGCGCCGAGGCCGCCGGCATGAACGCGGCGCAGTTCGCGGCCGAGAACGACTCGTACACTTTTTTCAAAAAGCTGGGTGACCTCATCGTCACCGGTCCGACGAACACGAACGTGATGGACGTGCGGATTGTTGTGGTGCGGGAAGAGGTGCAGCGAATGCCCTAACGGAGGGCGAAATATACGACATAATACGGGTATCGGACCCCGGAAGAAAAAAGAAATTTTTTAAAAAAAAAGTTGCTTATAATCAAATTGTCTACTACTCTATGCATTGCTTGTAATAGGCGGCTGTCCGCCGTTACCTCGGCGTGCCGACGGGACGGCGGTTTAAATCGGGGGACCGCCGCAGGCGAAAAGGCGGCGCGGGCATGGACGCCCGTGGAATTATGAATACAGCAGATCAAAAGGAGTGATGCTATGAAATTGAGAGATGGCGTTAAGTGGTTCGTTTTCGTTCTTGCCGTCTGCGTGCTGTCAACGGGCGTAACGGCGCAGGAGAAAAAAGCGGACGAGGCAAAGAAGGACCCGCGGACCGAGTACTCCGAAGCCGAGAGGCCCGAGGAGAACTACCTGGCGCGCTTCCAGGCCATTGAGGTATCCGAAAAACTCATAAAAGAAAACCTGGAAAAGATTTATGTTCTCAAGGTGATAGCATCCAATTTTAAGGACCAGGGCTGGGAAGGCGATTACCAGAAAATTTACGACCAGTACAAAAAGGGCGTCGGCTATTTCTATAAGCGCGACGTCATATACGCCCGGGTCGAACTGGAAAACAACAAGAAGGCGATCAGCGATCTTTTTAAAAAGATCAGCGAGCACTACAAAGATTATACCCAGACGCTGCTTTTCCAGTGCGCCGACACCATACTGAACCTGTCGCTCGACGAGCGCAGTCAGTCCGACCCCAACAAGGGGAAGGTGGTGTTTCAGAACATGATGCGCCTCAGGATAGCCTACGGCCAGCTCGACGACGCCCAGAACACCTATACCGACGGTCTTTACAGGACATCCATTCTGCATTACCGTGTGGCGAAGGCCTACGGGATACGGATAATGGAAGAGCTTGATCCCGCGAATTCGAAGGGTAAATTCGATGTTCACAAGGCGGATAACCTGAACAGGGTGCTCAATCCGGAAAAGGCAAAGGCCGAACCCGCGGCGAAATAGGAATTTTTTTCAGCGTGATGAAGAAAAAAGGGGGAATGTTCTTCCCCCTTTTTTTTGATATTAACCAGGGTGATGACACCGGGCCGATGATCAAGCGTGCGAAGTTAGGTATTATACGGGCCGTCCTTGCGGTTTTTGCGGTTTTGCTCGTACTCCTCGTCCCCGAATCGATAGTACGTAGAGAATTCCCCCGGTTCATGGTCGTTCTTGACCCCGGCCACGGGGGCATATCCCTTGCAGACCGCTCCCTTCACGGCGACCGGTACGATTCGATTTCAGGCGCCTATCTTCAGCCGTTTAAGGAGGGTGCCTCGTGGGGGGCTATCGAGGAACACGCGGTGGTCTACGAGATCGCCAAAAAGGCGGCGGAGCTTCTGTCCCTCTGCGGCGAAAACGGTAATTTCAGGGATTTCGCCCGGATCCTCGAACGCTATTCGCAAAAAACGCCGCCGCGGATTGTAATCGATGTTACCCTGAGCCGCGGAGACTCGCGCAATAAAAAGGAGATTCTTGACCGTGAGGACCCCAACGGCGAGTTCAGGCTATTCGATTATCCGGGGCCGGGCGGACGGATGCTCCCCGGAAGGATCTCCCGAATCAACGCGGCCCGTCCGCATCTGGTGGTCAGCCTTCACGTCGCTCGGAGCGGTTCCCCGTATTTTCGCGGAATGAATCCCGTCATCGTCCCCCCGTTCGGGTTTATGTATAACGGGCTCAGGGTGCTTCGCGGCGAACTGTCCGGAAAAGGATTCTTTCTTTCAAGCCCGTACGCCGACTGGTTCGACGAGTCCAATGAACGCTCCGGGTACGACTGGTTTCTCAACGATTCGATGCTTTATTTCAGCGGCTTTCCTCTTAACGCGAAACGCGAGGTCGACGCGGCGGGATTCAAGGGGTACCGGTACAACATGGTCCGCTGGCGGTACGGTGACGATCAGGGATGGGAGGTGGTCGCCCGTCGTCATCCCGATTTCACGCCCTATTCGGCCTCACCCAAGACCATCAGCCTGACGGGAAGGTACTGGGACAGGGAGCGCTCACTCTTCGAGCAGTACCGCCGCGACGGGGGAGAAGAGGGCTACGGTGGCGATAACCATTACGCCTCGGCGGAGATCATCCGGTATATCCTTATGGCGCTCAGACGGCACGGGGTTCATCACCCTGACCAGCGGCCCGCAAAACCCTATGTTTCGGTCTGGCATATGCCCCTGTACGTCAATGCGGTCACCGCGTTCATGGAGCTGGGATATTTCAACAGGCCGCATTTCCGCTATATACTCACCTCCCGCCAGGACGAAATCGCCGAGGGCATCGCTGTGGGGGTCTATTCGCTCTTTGCCGGGATGGAGGTGCGAAGCGACGCGGGAGCGTACCCTCCCCGGGGAAAAAGAATTGACCTCGACAAGTACCGGGATTCAAATAAAGGATGCTATTTCGACCAGGCCGGCGTTCCCGACCGCTGAGGCCGGGAAGCCGGGCTGTCTTTCGACCTCTTGGGTGCACAATGAGAAAACAAGCCCTTATATGCGCCGCACTGCTCGCCGCACTCGCCGCTTCCGATGCCGCCCTCGCGGCGGAGATGAACCGTGTGTTTGTGGAAGCGGCGCGAAAGGTAAAGCCATCGGTGGTCAATATCATAATCTACCGCACCACGCTAAAGGACGGAAGAAGGACCTATGTCAAAACGGGGTTCGGTTCCGGCACGATCATATCGCGTGACGGACATGTCGTCACCAATTACCATGTGGTGCGGAAGGGCGACTACTACCAGCTCGTGCTGGCCGACGGTTCGGAGTACGAGACGGAACCGGTTTCACGAGGAGTATACTACATCGCCGATCCCAAGACCGATATCGCAATTTTAAAAATCGCGGCCGGCGGAGAGACCCCGTTTACGCCCGTGGTTTTCGGCGATTCGGATCGACTGGAAGAAGGCGAGTGGGTGATCGCGGTGGGCACGCCCTACGGCCTCAGGCAGTCGTTCACAAGCGGGATCGTTTCCTCGACGGGCCGCAGCGACATCGGGTTTGCCGATATCGAGGATTTCATACAGACCGACGTTCCCATCAATCCCGGCAACTCCGGCGGACCGCTGGTCAATCTGCGAGGCGAGCTGGTGGGATTGAATACCGCGATCAGGACGGTTTCCGGGGGCTTCCAGGGGATCAGTTTCGCCATTCCGTCGGTCCTTGTGCGCAGGGTCTCCGACGAACTGCTGCGGTTCGGACGCATACGGAGGGGATGGCTGGGATTTCTTGCCAGGGAGCGGAAGCTCCCGGCCCGCGGCGAGCGCAGCGCGGTGGAGGTGATGTCCGTGATGAAGGACTCTCCCGCCGAGGCGGCGGGCATCAATACCGGGGACATCATTCGCGAGGTGGACGGGAAGCGCATCGCGACGCTCGGCGAACTGGTGGCCGCTGTCGGGAACAAACAGGTGGGCTCGACGGTAAAGATACGGACGGCGCGTGAGGGCCATGTGCGGGAATATACACTCGTTCTTCGGGAAAAAGAGGACTACAGGCGAGAGAAGAGGGAGGAGAGGGACATCTTCGGTATGTACGGCCTGGAGCTCGACGACGATGCGCGCTCGGAGGGAGTCGTGATCTCGGCTGTCTCTCCGCTCGGCGAGGCGTACCGTCACGGCCTGAAAAGAGGAGACCGGGTCCGCTCGGTCAACGGGCGCGCCGTCGGTACGGTGGATGATTTTATGAACGTTTTTCTTAGAGATTCATTCCGCCTGGAGCGGCTGGAGGTTTACCGGGATTCGCGTCTCTACACCGTCGAGTTCGCTGCGGAGGCGGAATGAGTGTCGGAGTGCGAAGAGCATGAAGAAGACGGTGGCGGCGGCATGCGCCGTTCTCGGCCTTCTGGCGGCCTCCGTTTCATCGAACGGCCAGACGCAGGCCGGGCCGCCGGTACTGGCGGACGAGTTCTACGCGCGCCTGCAGGCGGCGCCGCCCATTCGCAGGGATTTTTTTCTGGACGCGCATCTGAACAAGCTTCTGAGCGGTCGCGGACGCGTCATTTCGGTGGACGCTGTCGGAAGATACAAGAGGCGCTACAGGATCGTACTGGCCGGGCTTACGGCCTCTCCGAAAATCACCTTTTACCTTTTCGCCGACGGCGACGATTACCGCGGGCTTGTTTCGGAGGGCGACCTCTTCGAGTTTAAAGGACAGTTCGCGGTGTACACGCCGCTGGATACGCGAAGAGACGCCTATATTTTCGATGTGGTGATGGAAGAGGGCGCCGTCGTGATCGAAGACGGCAGGTGACGCCGTTCATTCTCTATAAATAGAGAAGACATATTCGAGGATGCGGTTTCGTTCGCGGTCGCTCATCCCGGTGTATTCTATTTCATAACGGTTCGGCGAGCCCGACTCGGCGTTGACGATCCGTGCGGTAATATCGATATCGTTTTCGTCGAAGCACAACCTGCCGCGGAGGAGTGCCGTGAGGGGCAGGTCGATATCGGTTTCGAGCACGGCCTCGCGGTCGCTCATCGTCGTGATGGTGCCGTCAAGGTAGTGTATTTCCTCCGTGTAGAAGCTCCGGTCGCTACGCGCCACCCGTATGGTAAAAAAACGAAAAGGAAGGGAGACCGCGGCCTTCAGGCATTTCCGTTCGGGGGAGCTCGAAATGTTCCTGGTGTGGGCCATGGCGAGAAATCGGCGGATATCGCCGCTTCCGCCGTCATCATCCGACGGTACGTCGATCTTGCCGGCCACCTTTATTTCGAATTCGAACGAAACGGAGTTCTGGGTCCACAGGTAGCCCAGAAGCGCCTCGCCCTTTTCGACGTTCAGGTAGAAGTCATCGGGGGCATCGGTGAGGTAAAAATACGGGGTGACGCCCACTACCACAAGCCGGGCGTATCCGAAGCCCTCCCGATAAGCTCTCAGTACCAGTCCTTCCCTCAACTCGGCCGTTGTCGCGAGGTGTTTCATGGGATGTATGGCATTCCCTCCCTGCAGCGGGTTCTTATGTCTCCTCTTCCGGGGGTCATACTATATAAACGGCGGGGTGAAATCAACAATATGTGAAAATATTTGTTGAAAAAAAAGAGGGTGGTGCAAATAGTGGAAATCCTTTCTGCTGAAAACGGCCCGCCGGATTTCAGCATAATCCACAGAAGGGAGGAAAAGGTGAACAAGTACGAATTGACGGTGATTCTGCGCATCAACGAGGCGCTGGAATCCAACAGGGAGAAGGTAAAGGCCGTTCTCCTGAAAAACGGCGTAACTATAGTGTCCGAGGACGTGTGGGGGAACCGCAGGCTCGCCTACATGCTCGACGGGCAGAACGACGGCAATTACACCCTCATGAATGTCGAGGCCCCGCCCGAGGCCATTCAGAAGATCACCAACGAGTTCCGTCTGAACAGCGATATCCTTCGGCATCTGTTCGTCCGGGTGCCCAAGGCGAAGACCGCGTAAACGGCCGTCGGTGGAGTCCATATGGCGAGCGATATAAACAGGGTTATGCTGATCGGAAGGATGGTCAGGGATCCCGAGCTCAAGTACACCCAAGGCGGGTCGTCCGTAACCAATTTCTCCATTGCGAACAACAGGAGCTACACGGTCTCCGGCGAGAAAAAGGAGATGGTGTCGTTCTTCAATTGCGTTGCCTGGGCCAAAACCGGGGAGGTGATCGCCCAGTACTGTAAAAAGGGCCAGCGCATCGCCATAGAGGGAAGGCTGCAGCAGCGTTCATGGGACGATCAGAGCGGGAACAAGCGCTCGACTGTCGAGATCGTGGTAGAGAACTTCCAGTTTCTTTCGGGGAAAGATGAGGGAAGCCGGCAGTCGGACCATCAGGATTCGCCGGACTACAGTCCCCCGTCGCAGGGAGGCGGTGAGAGTTCGTTCGGCGATGACGACATTCCCTTTTAACCGGCAATTCATTTACCAATCAGAGGTGCGAAATCATGTCAGATGAAGTCAAGAACACTGAAGCTATAGAGCCGTCAGCCGAGGGAGCGGCAGAACCCGTTTCCGCCGCGCCGGCCGCCCAGGACTCACCGGCGGAGAATCCCGCGCCCAGAAGGGAAAGGGAAGGGTTCCGCGGCCGACATCCGCGGGAGGGCGGCGACGATGAGGGCCGACAGGGCGGACGCGTGGCCCGTTTCAAGAGGAAAGGCTGCCGATTCTGCCAGAACAAGAGCATCGTCATCGACTACAAGTCGACGGATGTGCTCGAGCGGTTCATAACGGAGAGGGGCAAGATCCTGCCGCGGCGCATAACGGGAACCTGCGCGAAGCATCAGCGTGCGCTGGCGATCGCGATCAAGCGGGCGAGAATAATCGCGCTGATGCCGTTCGTCGTACAGTAAGGTCGTGGGCGCGCTGTTCGCCTCAGCGCTCATAGGCATATGCCTTGCGGCCGCTTCGGCGGTCGCGGCATATCGGCTCGGCGGGAGAGTGCTGTACGGCCTCGGGCCGCTCCTCGCGGGGGCGGTCGCGGCGCAGATCTATTTTCCGTCGACCGGCTCGGAATACGTGATGATCGTGCTCACACCGGTCGTTATCGGGGCGTCGGCAGGGTACACGTTCAGAGCGGGAAGGCCTCTGATTTTTTACCTGACGGTTTCGGTGCTGTCGCTTACCGCGGCATTTTCCGCGAACTATTATTTTCTGCGGGAGTACAGGGGGGTCGATCTCGTCGACGTTTCGAGAAAGCACGTCGCGGACATAATTCAGGCCGCCGATCTTCCCGATAGCGAAAAGGCGGATGTTCTCGCAAAGGTGGAAGGGTCGCTTGACGTGATCGGCGACATCATACCTTTCAGCTATTTTATGCATTCGCTGCTTATCGCGGCCCTCTGTTTCGTAATGCTCCGGCCCTTTTTTATACGCGGCGGCCCGGAGGCCGACGGCGGTCGGAACGGGCTTGCGTATTTCAGGCTGAGGGATTATTATATCTTCGCGCTGATCGCCGGGTGGCTCGTGGTGCTTCTTGTAGACGATACGCGCTATCGAGCGGCGTATGTGCTGGGCCTCAACCTCGCGCTCTGTTTTTCGGCGCTGTACCTGGTGCAGGCCCTGGGAATAGTGAGTTTTTTTCTGAGGAAAAAGGGCGCACCGGGTTTCGTTCTGCCGCTTGCCGTGCTTCTGGTTCTTTTCATCGGCCTTGAAGCGATGCTTTTCGTGTCGATTGTTTTGTTGAGTTTAGGTGCCCTGGACTTCTGGGCGGATTTCAGAAAGCTGGATGCCCGGGGCGAACAATAAGCTTGAGGTATAGATCATGAAGGTGATTCTGCAAAAAGACATACCCAGCCTCGGCGAGGCGGGCGATATCAAGGACGCCGCGATGCTGACCGACTGGCTGTCGCTGATG
>CAZEAH010000018.1:0-14454 GCA_964510075.1 uncultured Leptospirales bacterium
CTTATACGCACGGAGAGTGTGCCCCCGGCGGGAGCGGTCCAGGTCTCGCGCGGGGTGAGGACCATGAACTGCCGGTTGGCCGAGACGTCCACGCGCATCGCCGGGTTTCCGTCCACCTCCACTCTCAGGCTGCCGCGGTCGATGGCGGACTTCACCGTGTCGCCCTTTTCCCGCACGAAGAGCGTGAAGGCGAGCGGCTGGTTGGCGTCGATTCGGTCCGGTGTTTCGGTGAGGAGCTTTCCAAAGCGGGTGGTAAAGACCAGGTGGCTGCCCTCCGCGGGGAGGTCCTCGCCAGGGCCGCGCGCGCATCGCGCGTCGCGCATGCCGGCGGGCGAGAGCGGGTAGTCGTACGGGACGAAGAAAACGCCGCCGTTCTCGCCGCCTATGTACACGCCCGTGCGGCCGAGGCCCGGCGAGCCGTTGAGGTCGTTGCGGTCCTCGTCGATGCAGCGGTACGCCCAGCGAAGCGTTCCGTCGGGATTGATGCAGAAAAGGCGTCCCTCGCCGGAACCAACGTATATCCTGTCGTACGCGTCGACCGCGGGCGAGGAGCGGATGGGCTCGAGCGTGTCGAAGGCCCATCGGATTTTCCCCGTGGCCGGTTCGAGCGCGTAAACGGTCCCGTCGGCCGAGGGCTGGATGATGGCGCCGTCGGAGAGCTGGGCGGGGCTCGCGTAGATGTGGTCGCGCAGTCCGCGCTTCCAGAGCTGTTTGCCGCTGTCCTGCGCGTAGGCGCGCACGTAACCGTCGAAACCGCCGAGCACCACCGCGCCGTTTGGCGCGTCCGAGGTCAGCACCGGTGATGCGGCGTTCGAGCCCAGTCCGCCCGCGGACCAGCGTTTTTTCCCCGTGTTCACGTCGTAGCAGTAGACGTTCTCGAGTGCCATGTACTGGGAGCCGAAAAAAATACGCCCGGTCTTCGCGTTTACCGCGGGGAGCGACCACATGAGCTCGTTACCGACGTACTGGGTCTTTCGCGCGCCGGTGTCGCGGTCAATGGCGTACACCAGGTAGTTGTCGTTCGGCGCGAGGAGGGTGCCGTCGGGAAGCATGCCGATGTTGCCCTCGAACCAGTCAAGGTTGTAGGTCTTCAGGCCGAACTCCTTCTCGACCTCCCTCACCGTGTGCGCCCTGAACGTCCAGACCGGCCTGCCGTCGGAGCGCTCCAGGCAGTAGACGTGCGCGTCGCCGGAGCCCACGTATACGCGGCCCCGGTCGTCCAGCAGGGCCGAGGAATCGATCACCTCGCCGGTCTTGAACTTCCATTTGAGGCGTCCGTCTGTGCCGAGGGCGTAGAACCAGTGGTCGGCTGAGCCTATGTACGCGGTCCCCTCGGCGTCGATTACCGGGGAGCTGAATATGCCCTTGCCCGTCCTGTACCCCCATGGGCGCAGCGAAGAATCGACCACGGGTGTGAATCGGGCCCGGCCGCTCTGCAACGCGTCCGCGCGGAACTTGGGCCACGGGCTGCGGGGATCGAGCGGCAGCGCGTGCTTTTCCACTGGGCCGGGGATGAATTCGTATATGCCGAAGGGGATCGACGAAGCGGCGAAGTAGAGAGCGATGACGGCGACGAGCGCGAATACGACATGCCGTTTCCTGAAGCGGTATGCGACGGGAGATTTCATGGATGCCTCCATTTGCCCGGAATGACCGGCCGCCGGGCCTACTGAATGTACGGCCTGGATAATTAAACGCATGTTTAATTATTTGTCAATTTATTATTTGCAAAAAAAATCCGCCTGGTGATCGACTTGAACGATGAACAAACTGAGAGCGCGATCGCAAGACGAGAAAACCGAACGGCGGGAGCGCCTTCTGGAATCGGCCAGGCGCCGTTTTTCCCTCCATGGCTACCAGGCAACCACCATCAGGATGATCGCCGGAGACGTCGATCTCACGCCGGGGTCATTCTATCAATACTTCGACAGCAAGCTGGCGATATACCGGACGCTCAGCCTTATGGGCATGGACATACTCGAGGGGATGATCGCCCGAACGCTTGAAGGCTCCTTCGCCACCGCGGGGGATAGAATACGGGCCCTTGCCGGCGCCTATTACCGGTTTTTCGCCACCGAGCGCGAATATTACGATATCATCGCCGTCAACCACCTGGGCGTAAGAGAATTCTTTTCCGATCTGAAGATGGTGCCGCTCATAGAAAAGCGTACGAAAGCCCTGCTCGCGCTCATAGCCTCCATGATCGACGACGGCATTCGGTCGGGGGAGTTCCGCCGTCTCGACTCGTGGAAGACCGCGGTTACGCTCTGGGGGATCATCGACGGTGTGCTAATCCTCGAAGTGAAGAAGAGCACGGGCTTTGTCGGCGTGTCGCTTGCCGACCTGGTGGCGCATGCCGTTGATATGGCCCTCGCCGGAATGGAAAGCGGCCGCCGAAAGGAACGGTAGTGGATGGATGCCCTGATCAGGACCGCGCGCCCGGACGAGCTCTGCGACATCATCGAGCTGTACCGCCATTTGAACCCGGAGGATGACCGCTCTGATATCCGGCGCCTCGAGCGCTCGTGGGAGTTCTTTCACTCGTCCGGGGACATCTGCCGCTGTATGGTCGTGGAGTCCGAGGGCCGTGTCGTGTGCTCCTGCTGTCTCTATCTGCTTCCCAACCTCACGCGCGGGGGGAGGCCGATCGCTTTTGTCGAAAACGTCATCACGCATCCGGAGCACCGCCGCCGGGGACTGGCGTTCGCGCTGCTGCGCGAGGCGATCGATACGGCCTGGCGGGCCGGATGCTACAAGGTCGTTCTTCAGAGCAACCGGAAGCGCGCGGAGGCCCACGGCCTCTACGAGCGCCTCGGGTTCGCGAAAGACGGCAAGTACGCCTACGAGATCCGCCGCGCGTGATGCCTGTGCGGTTATGCGATGTACTCTTGAAATGACGATTTTCCCTGTTCGGAAATTTTTTTCATAAAACCCTTGACTCATCCGCGCATCGATTGAAAAATGGACGTGATGATTCTTTCAATCGGCGAAATACTCTTCGACATCTTCCCGTCGTACGGACGTCCCGGCGGTGCCCCCTTCAACGTGGCGTTCCATCTGCGCTCCCTGGGTTTCGACGCCGCCCTCGCGTCGCGAGTGGGAACTGACGAGCTGGGAAGCGAGATGCTCGCCTATCTTCGCTCGGTGGGTTTTCCCGCCGACCTGGTGCAGCGCGACGACATTCATCCGACCGGGCGGGTGAATGTCGAGCTCGATCGATCGGGCAACGCGACATTCACTATCCTTCCCGACGTCGCCTACGATTATCTCGAGCTTTCAAAAGGCGTCGAGAAAACGCTTGCGTCGGCGCGGCTCGTATATTTCGGCTCGCTGGCTCAGCGCACGGCGCGCGGCCGGGACTTCGTTCGCGCGCTCGTCGCGAAGAAACAGCCCGGGGCCCTCTGCTTTTACGACGTCAATCTCCGCCCCGGGTGCGAGACGCCCGATATCGTGCTGACTTCTCTCGAACACGCCGACATCGTGAAGATGAACGACGACGAGCTCGGACGGATTAAGACGATGCACGGCTTCGCGGGCGACGAACAGGCCTTCGCGGAGTATCTGATGGCAACATACGGCATCCGGGTCCTGGCGCTCACCAGGGGCGCGCGGGGGAGCGAGCTGTTTGTTTCGGGAGAACGGGTGCGCGCGGCGGAAAACGGGGATATCGCGGTGGTCGACACCGTCGGCGCCGGCGACGGGTACAGCGCCATGCTGATAGCGGGCCTGCAGAGCGGCTGGGACGCGGAAAGGCTCATTCGCTCCTGCGCCGCGTTCGCGCGGAGCATCTGCGCGATCGAGGGAGCAATACCGACGGGGGAGGGATTTTACGCCCCTTATCGACGGCTCTTCGCCGCACACCGGACTCCGGGCGATTGATCCAGAATCGCGTCCCCCCTCCCGGCGTGAACGCTCGTGGCCGCGGCATCCATGCCGGGAAAGCGCGGGTTCGCCGGGAGAAGAAGGGACCGTCTCGGATCGCTACTTCTTCCCGCGGCCCTTTTCCTCGCCCTTTCCTTTGCCCTTGTCCTTTTCTTTCCCTTTATCTTTCTCTTTTGCCTCTTCCTTCTCGCAGTCCTTCATGCATTTCTGGAACGCCTGGTTGCAGGCCATCTCCTTCATCCTGCCGCCGGCCGCTTCCTTCACGCATTTGTCCTTGCTCGCGATACAGGCCGCCTTGCACGCCGACTGCCCGACGTCATCGGCATAGACCGTCGATACGGCGAACATCATCATCACCGCGATGAGCGGAATCCTGAACATGTTCGAACCTCCATTGGATTATTTTTTAGTCCCGATACGGGGCGTCCATTCGCGGGTTGTCAGGTTTCGGCCGCCGCCGTAGCGCGGTTTATCCCGGGAAGCGGAGCGTCCACGAAGTGCCGTTCCCGCGTTCAAGCTCGAGCGCGCCGCCCAGCTGTTCGGCGAGGGTGTTGACCAGAACCAGGCCGAATCCCCCGGGGGTATTGCCGTCAATATGCGGCGGTATGCCCTCGCCGTTGTCGCGTACCGTCAGCTCGATCTCACCGCCGGTGCGTACCAGCCCCACCTCGACCTCCCCGCTCCTGCCGTCGGGAAAGGCGTGCCGGAGCGCGTTGGTGAGGAGCTCGTTGGTGATCATCCCGACAGGGAAGAGCAGCCGCGAGTCGAGGGTCATGTCGTCGATTCTTTTTTCGATGCGGACCGAAGTGCCGGTCGAATAGGTGAGGCGTATGCCTTCGATAAGCCTGCCCAGGTAATCGGCCGCCCGGATGGAACGGTAATCCGGGGAGCGGTACAATTTTTCATATATTTCCATCATGGTGATGACGCGGGACCGGGCGTCGGTGAGCGCGGCGACGGCCTGTTCCGACGAAAGGCCCCTCGCCTGCAGGGCGAGAAGGCTGGCTATGGTGCTCATGTTGTTCTTTATACGATGATGCACTTCTTTGAGGAGGATGTCCTTTTCCGCGAGCAGGGAGCGGTTCTGCTTCTCGACGCGTTTGCGCTCGGTGATGTCGAGCGCGGTGAAGACCACCCCGGCGGAAAGGTCGGCCAGGTCGATCGGCGTGGACGAAAGGAGGACGTCAATGATCCCGCCGTCCTTTCTGAGCCAGCGCGTTTCCACGGTTCCCGTGCCTTTCTCGGAAATCTGCCGGTACTTCTCCCGGCCGACATAGTCGAAATCCTCCTGCGACGGGTACAGGAAACGCGCGCTCCGTCCGATCAGCTCGTCCCTGGAGTAGCCGGTCATTTCGCAGATCCTCGTATTAACGTCCAATAGAACGCGATCGCGCGTAACGCCGATCCCCGTCGGCGCCGCGCGAAAGACGGCCTTCATCCTCTCCTCGCTTTTCCGCAGGGCCGTTTCAACCCGGACGCGGGCCGTAACGTCCTGGTTGACTATGATCGCCCCCTGCATGGAGCCGCCGTCATCGCATACCGGGGCCGTGTAGTTCAGAATGTATTTTTTACCGCCGTCGAAGGCGTCGATCTCGAGGAGCTCGTCGGTTATGGTGACGCCCTCGCGTATCGTGTGGGCCAGCGCCCAGTCGTCGGGGGCGATTTCCTCGCCGGACGGAAGCCGGCGCGCCCTGAACACCCCGTACTCCTCGGGCCCCACATGGGGCTCGGCGCCCCATATCCGCACTCCGGCGGGGTTGCCGCGAAGGAGCCGGCCGCTATTGTCGGCGAACCACAGCCCGACTGGAAGTATGTCGAATATCTTTTCGAGAAGCGTTTCTCTCCGCCTCAGGTTTTCCTCCATTTTGCGACGTTCGGTGACGTCGATCACGTTGGCGATCGCGAGCGGGGGTTCGCCGGGCCGCTGGTGGAGCACTCCCCCTCTCACGCGGACATGGCGGACCTCGCCGTTTTTGCGGATGTACCTTTTTTCAAAATCGTATTCATCTGAGGCGCCGTCGAGATGCTGATTAATTTTATTTACCTCATGCTCCCAGTCGTCAGGATGCGTAATGTCCCGAACGGTCATGGCGGCCAGTTCTCCGGCCGAATAGCCGACGAGCTCGCAAAAGCTCTGGTTCGCCTGGAGTATGCGCTGGTCGGAGGTGTCCACAATGGCGATGCCTACCGGGCTCGTTTCGAACACGCCGCGGAAGCGCTCGGCGTTCTCCTTCATGTTTCTGTGCGCTTCGAACAGCTCGAAGGCCATCTCGATCGAGGAGAGCAGGACGAAGTCCCCCGAGTTCTTTATCACGTAGCCGTAGCGCGTTATATCGCGGACCTTCTCGACCATGTCGCGCTCGGCGTGAGAGGTGAGAAATTCGATCGGGACATCACGGATCTCGAGGATCCGCCGTGCCGCCTCGGTGCCGTCCATGCCATCCCCCAGGTCGATGTCCATGAGGACAAGGGAGACCGAGGGATTTTCTTCCGCACGCCGCAGCGCGTCTGCGCCGGTATGCGCGGTCATGACGGTATAACCGTTGTCCTCCAGCAGGGCCTTCTCGTCCATGGCGATGAGGAGCTCGTCTTCCACCAGCAGAATGGTCTTTTTTCCCATTGTAGTCATACCGCTACGGTCCGTCTGTGGCGCATGTGCGTTCGCGCACTAAAATATCCGACGTATGCGAATGCTTCCGGTGGGCGGCCGCCGTGCGTATCGGATAAAATTATAGGTCAGACGTATAAAAAACGCAACGCAAAATTCAGAACGCTAGTCGGCGCACGATGCGCGCGGACGGAACGGCGCCGTCTTCCGTGTGACCGCCGTGCCGCGGGATCGGCCCCGGCGCGCGCGGAGGATTAAGTTCGCCGTCAGTTTGGAAATCAGGACGCTCCCTTTCCGCTCGTATCGCGCGCGATCGCCAGGACCATACGCTCGCCCTCCCACTGTATGTATCCAAGGCGTATCTCGACCGGAAACACTCTGCCGTCTTTTCGTCTGTGGCGGGCGGAAAAGGTTGCCGGCAGGCCGCTCCACCGCGACTGCCTCAGTTCGCTTTCGTACATATCGGGGTCGATATCTTCAACGCAAAGGCCCAAAAGCTCATCGCGCGTATAGCCGAGCGATTCGCAGGCCCTGCGGTTTGCGTCGAGAAAGCGGCCGTCGAGATTGTGCACGAAGATGGCGTCCGCCGCCTGGTCGAACAGGCTGCGCAGACGGCCTTCGCTCTCCCTGAGCGCCGTTTCCAGGGCCCGTATCTCGGAGATGTCCGTGAACATGGCGAACGACCCCCCGAAGGCGCCGGACGCGTCGAGTATCGCCGTGGCGGTGACCATGCACCATACCGCCGTGCCGTCGGCGCGCAGGAAGCGCTGCTCGTAGCGCCCGCTCTCGCCCCTGCGCCGCCGCTCCATGCGCTCCTCGTGCGCCGGGAGGTCCTCCGGAAACATAAATTCCGTTACGCGGCGTCCGATCATTCCGTCGGGGGTCGTTTTGAGCATCTGTGCCATCCGGCCGTTGACGTAGACGGTGCGCCGGTCGGCGTCCATCTCCCATACCCCCTCCGCCGCGGTCTCCACGATGCGCCGAAACCGCGCCTCGCTCTCTCTGAGCGACTCCTCCATGCGCCGCCGCTCCGTGATGTCGGAGAGGATGCCGGTGAGGCCCGTCACCTTTCCGTCGCGCACGGTAAGCCTGCTCGAGGTGCGGATGTAACGGACGCTCCCGTCCCTGTTTAGCACACGATATTCGGCCGGCGCCGAGAAGCCCTCGAGCACCCTGACCCTGTTGGAGAGGAGCGCCGGAAGGTCGTCCGGATGGATAAACTCCCGAAAAGGTACGCCGATGAAATCATCGGGCCGGTATCCGCTGATGCGCTCGATGACCGGGCTTACGTAGGTGAAGCGCCCCTCCGTGTCGAGCGTGAATATGACGTCGCTGATGTTCTCGACGAGCGAGCGGTACTTCTCCTCGGATTCTTTCAGGCGCGCCTCGCTCTCCCTGAGGCGCCGTTCGACGGCGTGCTTGTAGAGGGCGGAATCGATATTGGAATAGAGGTCCCGCGCGTCGACGGGCTTGTTGAGGTAGGCGCAGGGCTCGGTGTCGCGCGCCCGTTGTACGGTGGCCGGGTCGGCGTTGGCGGTCAGATAGATGATCGGAATATCGCGGGAGCTCCTGATCCTGCGCGCCGCCTCGATGCCGTCCATGTCGCCGAGGAGGATGATGTCCATAAGGATAAGGTCGGGTGGGTCCGCGGCGGCGGCCTCGACCGCCCTCATCCCCGAGGGCGCGATCCCGGAAACCTCGTATCCGAGGTCGCGCAGCATTCCGGAGAGATCGAGGGCGATAATGCTCTCGTCCTCCACGATCAGGATTCGCGCTTTCGCCATGGTCGATGTCACCGATGGGCTGAGACTATCATCGCGAAAGGGCGAGAGCAAGAAAAATACGGCAGGGCCCCGCTGCACTCCGTCTGCGGCCTACGTAAAGAGCGAAACGGCCTCCCGGCCCCGGAGGGCGGCCGCGGTTATGCGCCGAGCGCGATAAGCGCGTCGACGGCGACCGGCAAGGCGCCGCTGATGATGATCGGGTTGATGTCGATCTCGCGCACCTCCGGGTGGTTCAGCGCGACGGCGCTCACGGCGAGGAGCAGGCTCGCAAGCGCGGCCGTATCGGCCGCGGGCATGCCGCGGAATTCGCCGAGTATCCGGCCCGAGCGTATCTCGCCCATCATCTCGCGCGCGTCGGCGGCTGTGATCGGCGCGACCCGGAAGGCGACGTCGCGGAGAAGCTCCGTGTAGACCCCGCCCAGGCCGAACATCACGCACGCGCCGATGCCCTCGTGGCGGGTCATCCCGGCGACCAGCTCGCGGCTTCCCTTCACCATGCGGTACACTATCGCCGGGACCTTCACTCCCGCGGCCTTCTGGATGTCGGTAAAGGCGGCCGCGGCCTCCTCCCCGGACGAAAGGTTCAGGCGCACCAGGCCTTTCTCGGTCTTGTGGAGGATCTCGGCGGAGCAGGCCTTGATCACCGCCGGAAATCCGAGTTCCTTCGCCGCTTTTGCGGCCTCCTCCGCGCTGTATACCAGGCGCTCGTCGGTGACCGGCGCCCCGTAGGCCGCCAGTACGCGCTTGGCCTCATGCTCGTCGAGCGCCACGCGGCCGGCCGCCCGCGCTTTCGCGATTATTTCCGCGGCGGCGTCGGAGCGGGAAGGGGGCGCAGCCGGTACGTGCGCCTCGCGCCCGCGCACCAGGCGGTAGCGGTTGAGCGTCACCATGGCGCGCGCGGTCTTTTCGGGCGAATCGTAGACCGGGATGTCGTTGTCCTCGTAGAACTCCGTGAAGCTGTCGTCGCGGTCGAAGAACGAGGACAGAAGCATGGGGATGCCGTGCGCGCGGGGGAGCGCCGCCGAGGCGGTAAGGTCCGTGCTCATGTTCTTCGCCACGTCATCGATCGTCATTCCCTGCAGAAACTCCGCGATGTGGGGATACATGGCCTTTACGAAGCCCGAGCTCATCGCGCCGTGCAGCACGACGCCGTCGATCTCGCCGCTCTCCATGGCCAGGCGCGGAATCTCGGTGCTGAGGGCCCTGGTGTCGAGCGAGAAGGTGATGTCTACCGGGTTTCCGCGGGGGGCGTGCGGCGGCATCATGGGGCGGATGGCCTCCTGAAGTTTCTCCGAGAACACCGGTATCTCCATGCCGCCCCCCTCGCAGACGTGCGACATGGCGGTCCCGGGGCCCCCGGAGTTGGTGATGACGCCGACGCGGTTTCCGCGGAGCGGCGGCTGTGTCGCCAGGGCCCATCCGTGTCCGTAGAGGTCCTCCACGGAGTCGACGCGGATGATGCCCGCCTGCCTGAAAATGCCGTCGTAGATGTGGTCCGGCCCCGCCATGGCGCCGGTGTGGCTCTTTCCCGAGCGCGCTCCGGCCTTCGAGCCGCCGACGTACTGCGCGACCACGGGCTTGTGCGGCGTTATGCGCCGGGCCACCTCGATGAAGCGCGGAACGTCCCGGATGCCCTCGATGTAGAGCGAGACGGCCCTGGTCTGCTCGTCCTCGCCGAGGTACTCGAGCGCGTCGACGATGGTGATGTCGGCCTCGTTCCCGACGCTGAGCGCCTTGCTGAAGCGTATGCCGCGCTTGCCCAGATACTTGAGCGACTGGGTGATGTAGGTTCCGCTCTGCGAGGCGAAGCCGAGATGTCCGGGCCTGTCGCGAAGCTCCACCACGGTGGTGTTGAGCGCGATTGCGGTATTGACGATGCCCATGCAGTTCGGGCCGACGAAGCGCATGCCGTGGCGTCGCGCGGTTTCGATGAGTTCGCGCTCCATGGTCTTTCCCTTTTCGCCGGTCTCCTTGAATCCGGCGGTGATGATTATGGCGTAGCGCGTTCCGATCTTTCCGAGCGAATCCACGGTGGCGATGACGTGCTCGGAGGGGATGACGATGAGCGCGAGGTCGGGGGCCTCGGGGAGGTCTTCCACCGAACGATAGGCCCTGTGCCCCAGGACCGTTTCGTCCTTCGGGTGAACGGGATAGAATTTCCCGCCGTAGCCGTCCTTGATGATGCTGAGGGCGTGCATGGTGCCCATTTTCAGGAAGTTGTTGCCCGCGCCTATGGTGGCGATAGAGGCCGGATTCATGAGTCCGTGCAGTGGGTTGGTTGTCATGCTGACGCTCCGTCCGTTCGTTATCGGCGCGGCGGTCCTGCGCGAGGGCGCGATGAAGCGCGCGCCATGGTCGCGCGGTCGGTGTTGCCGCCGGTTGTCCGCCAGTATTACCGGCGGGAAATTATTCGCAAGCAAAAAAGCGAACGATCGTTCTATTTTTTTGTTTGACATTTTTCCGGATATGCCGGAAGCTGTTGTGCGGGGTGGATGCATGAGCAGACTGTACATGGTGCGGCACGGACAGGCCTCCTTCGGAAAGGAGAACTACGACCGGCTCTCGAAGCGGGGCGTGGAGCAGGCGGTTGTTCTCGCCGGGTATTTCCTCCGCCTGGGCCTGCGTTTCGACGCGGTGTATTCCGGCGCGATCGAGCGGCAGAAGCGCACCGCGCTCGAGATCATCGGGCTCTACCGCGCGCGGGGGGCGGATATCCCGGACCTCAGGGTCATGCCCGAATTCAACGAGTACGATTCGAAGGCCATCATCAAGTCCCAGCTGTCGGAGCTCCTCGAGGAGGACTCGTCGCTCGCGCGGGAGCTCGAGAACATCTACACCGATAAAAGATCGTTCCAGCGTATATTCGAAAAGGCGATGGTCCGCTGGGTCACCGGAAGGTTCGACAGGCCGGGAGTGGAGGACTGGCAGAGCGTGAAGGCCCGCGTGGTGAAGGGGCTTTCGGCCGTGATGGCCGAGAACGGGCGCAACAAAACGGTGCTGGTGGTCGCCTCGGGCGGCACCATCTCGGCCTCGGTGCAGTACGCCGTCGACACGCCCGACATCACGACGATGCACATCTGCTGGCAGATCGCGAACACCTCCATTACGAAGTTCGTCTACGACGGCGACCGCATTACGCTTTCGTCGCTGAACGCGATTCCCCACCTGGAGGAGCTGGGCGAGAAGGATTTTATTACGTACCGCTAGACGTCCAATTGGCGCGCACGTCGGCTGCGGCGCCCATCACGATACACGGGGGGGAGACCATGGATTTTGAAATAAGCGAAAAGATGCAGGCCATACGCGGTATGATCCGCGAGTTCGTCGACAGGGAGCTCATACCGCTCGAGCCGGAGTTCACCTCGAAGGACTTCAGGGAGATGCTCCCGGTCCTCGAGGAAAAGAAACGCATGGTGAAGAAGATGGAGCTGTGGGCGCCCAACCACCCGAAGGAGTTCGGCGGAATGGGGCTCGACCTCATGGAGCACGCGCTTGTGTCGGAGGAGCTGGGGCGCAGTCCCCTCGGGCATTTCGTCTTCGGCTGTCAGGCGCCCGACGCGGGCAATATTGAAATCCTGCATAAATACGGTACGGAGGAGCAGAAGGAGAAATACCTGCGGCCGCTTGTGGAGGGGAAAATTCGAAGCTGCTTCTCGATGACCGAGGTCGAAATGCCCGGCTCGAACCCGGTCATGATGGACACCACCGCGGTGAAGGACGGCGGCGATTACGTCATCAACGGCCAGAAGTGGTACAGCACGGCGGCCGACGGCGCGGAGTTCGCGATCGTCATGGCGGTCACCACTCCCGATGCCGCGCCGTATCTGCGCGCGAGCATGATCATCGTGCCGTGCGACACGCCGGGCTTCAACCTGGTGCGGAACATCCCCGTTATGGGACACTCCGGAAGCGATTACTTCAGCCACGGCGAGATCCTGTACCAGAACTGCCGCGTGCCGCGGGAAAACCTTCTGGGGCCGGAGGGGCACGGATTCGTGATTGCGCAGGAGCGCCTGGGTCCGGGGCGCATACACCACTGCATGCGCTGGATCGGCATCTGCAACCGCTCGTTCGACCTTCTGTGCTCGCGCGCGGCGAAGCGCGTCATCGCGCCCGACGGAAAGACCCTGGCCTCGCGCCAGATCATCCAGCAGTGGGTGGCCGAGAGCGCGGCGGAGATACAGGCCGCGCGGCTCATGACGCTCCACGCCGCGTGGAAGATCGAGCGCTTCGGCGCCAAGGAGGCGCGCGACGACATCGGCCTCATCAAGTTCGTGGTGGCCAACACCATGCAGCGCGTGATCGACCGGGCGCTCCAGGTGCACGGAGGACTGGGCATGACCGACGACACCATTCTGGCCTTCTTCTTCCGGCACGAGCGCGCGGCGCGCATTTACGACGGTGCCGACGAGGTGCACAAGTCCTCGTTTGCGGGCCGGCTGCTCCGCACCTACGAAAAGCGGACGGTGCGCTGAGGCGCGGACGCAAAGCGGTATGCGATACGCCGATTTCAAAAAGCGCGTGGGCCTTTCGCGCGAGGCCATCTGCGCCGAGATATTCGCCGAGAACCGGGCCTCCATAAAGATCAAGAAGCAGGCGGTCGCGGTACGGAACCTGGTAACCATCTTCGACGCGACGCTCGCGCTGGCCAACGCGCGCGGCTTCCACGCCATGAGCCTGCGCGACCTGGGCCGCGAGACGGGCCTTTCGATGGGGGCGCTGTACTCGTACTTCTCCGGGAAGGAGGGCCTGCTCGACATGATCCAGGAGCAGGGCGCGCGCATCGTCGCGCGCGTGCTCTCCGAGCACATCGACGCGGCCGCGCCGCCGGCGGAGCGGCTTCGCCAGGCCGTGCGCGCGCACCTGTATCTCAGCGAATCGCTGCAGCCGTGGTTTTACTTTTCGTACATGGAGGCCCGCTACCTCGACCGCGCGCGAAGGAACAGGGCGATCGAAGGCGAGCTCTTCACCGAGGCGCTCTTCGCCGGGATCATCGAGAGCGGCGCGGCCGAGGGGTGCTTCGCCGTTACGGACGCGGCCCTGGCCGCGGCCTCGGTGAAGGCCCTTCTTCAAGACTGGTATCTCAAGCGCTGGAAGTATTCCTCGCGCGGCGTTTCGGTGGAGGGCTACTCCGCGTTCATAATCGAATTCATAGAGTCGTATCTCGCCCGAGGCAAAGGAAAGCCCGCGGCGAAGAAACCCGTTGGAGGAATGCGGCATGGAACTGATCGACAGCGCGGCATCCGTGCGCGAGGGTGAGCAGCTCGACCTGGCGCGCGTCGAGGAATTTTTAAAGGACAACATCCCCGGCCTTTCGGGCAAGCTCGAGGTCGGCCAGTTTCCCAGCGGATTCTCGAACCTCACCTATCTCATCTCGGTGGGTGATCGCGAGATGGTGCTGCGCCGCCCGCCCTTCGGCAAGAAGGCGAAGACCGCGCACGACATGGGGCGCGAGTATCGTATTCTGAAAGCGCTGCGGCCCGTCTATCCGTACTGCCCGGATCCGCTCGTCTACACCGAGGACGAATCGGTGATGGGATGTCCCTTCTACGTGATGGAGCGCATCAAGGGCATTATTCTGCGTAAGAACCTGCCGAAGGGGATGTCGCTTTCTCCCGCCGACGCGCGCGCCCTCTGCGAGCGGCTCATCGACGTGCACTGTGAACTGCATTCGATCGATTACAGGGCCGTGGGCCTGGGCGATTTCGGGAAGCCCGAGGGCTACGTGAAGCGGCAGGTGGAGGGATGGAGCGGCCGCTACCGCGACGCGCGCACCCCCGACGCGCCCGATTTCGAGGCGGTGATGGGATGGCTCGCCGCGAAGATGCCTCCCGACTCGTCGCACCACTCCATCGTGCATAACGACTACAAGTTCGACAACGTGGTGCTGGATGCCGCGAATCCGCTGAAGATCATCGGCGTGCTCGACTGGGAGATGGCGGCGCTCGGAGACCCGCTGATGGACCTGGGGAGCTCGCTCGCCTACTGGGTCGAGAAGAACGATCCCGACAACCTCCAGATGATACGTATGATGCCGACGAATATCGAGGGGGCGCTCACGCGCGATGAACTCGTGGCGCGCTATGCGGAGAAGTCCGGCATACCGGTGGGCGGCTTCGACTATTATTACTGCTTCGGCCTCTTCCGCCTGGCGGTCATCGCCCAGCAGATCTATTACCG
>CAZEAH010000019.1:0-14409 GCA_964510075.1 uncultured Leptospirales bacterium
GTGTTGAGCATCGTCTCGTAGAAAGAGCGTATGCGCTCGCCCGGGCTTCCTTTTTCGATTGGTATGGTATCGAGAACGGGGTCGAGTCCAAGGCAAACGATCGAATTGAATTTACGTGATGACGACCTGAGCGGAGAGCAGAAGTCCATTGGCAGTCCCTTCGTTTCGTGATAAAATTGTTCAGGCGGGCGTGCCGCGCATGCGGGCGGTGAGAAATAGGAGCAGGAGCCGCGCCGTACAGACGGATGCCCGGGTTACCTCAAAGATTCAATATAGTTTGTATATATAGTGTAATTTTTATTATCAAATAATATAAAGTAAATATCAGCCTGATATCCGGTCGTATGCATAAAATCGAGCACCGTGGTAACGGCGACCTCGCATGCCTCGCCGGCGGGGTAGCCGTACACGCCGGTGGAGATGGCCGGGAAGGCCACGGAGACGAGACCGTATTCCTTCGCCAGGGACATGGAATTATAGTACGAGTCACGAAGGATGTTTCTCTCCCCCGAAGAGCCTCCCCGGTACACGGGCCCGGGAGTGTGGATGACGTAGCGTGAGGGCAGATTGTAGGCGCCGGTTATCCGCGCCTCGCCGTGCCTGCACCCGCCGAGGCGGCGGCATTCTTCGAGCAGCCCGGGGCCGGCGGCACGGTGTATGGCGCCGTCGACGCCCCCTCCTCCAAGAAGCGACGGGTTCGCCGCGTTGACGATCGCGTCGACGCGTTGAAGTGTTATATCACCCCTGCGAACGTGCAGGCGGTCGATAAGTTCCAACGGATACGAACCCACGAAACTGCCTCCGCGTATGCGGGAATCTGGGTGCGCCGACCGGTCGGCTTCCGCATATTCCACATGCTCACTATACCGTCACCGGGGGGCGAACGATACTAAAAAATTATCGAGAGCCGAAAAATGTTGTATACTGAGTGCGGGAGGGTGATCATTCGTCGTCGTGTGAGTGAGACACTGTCGAAAATTATGTCTCATTGATGAGATCGCGCACCGTGCATGCAGGCGGAGAAAAAAGGTACATGGTCCGCCATTAACGCATCTGATAACGGGAGCCGTGCGCGGTTATGTTGAAAGAACAGGGAATCAGGGTGGGCAATGATACGCAGGTTTGATATTATTGTGGTGGGGGCGGGTCACGCAGGTGCGGAGGCCGCGCTTGCTTCCGCGCGCATGGGGTGCTCCACGCTTCTATTGACGGGCAACCTCGACACCATCTGCCAGATGAGCTGTAATCCGGCGATAGGAGGCCTCGCCAAAGGGCATCTGGTGCGGGAAATCGACGCCCTCGGCGGGGAGATGGCAAAGGCGATAGACGAGACGGGCATACACTTCAAGATGCTCAACAGAAGCAAGGGTCCCGCCGTGTGGGCGCCCAGGGCACAGGCGGACAAGCGGGCCTACCAGCTGAGAATGAAAGCGGTTATCGAGGCGCAGAGAGGTATAACGCTCATACAGGACGTCGCCTCGCGCATTCTCGTGGGGGACGGCCGGGTACGAGGTGTTGTCACCGTGCGGGGACAAGAGCACCGGGCCGAAGCGGTCATCATCTGCACCGGGACTTTTTTAAAGGGCCTCATACACATAGGGGAGTACAACGAGAAGTGCGGCAGGCTCGGAGATTTTTCATCGGAAGAGCTTTCCGATTCGCTGAGGGAGCTGGGATTCCCGGTGCGCCGTTTGAAGACGGGGACACCGCCGCGCGTCAACGCGGACTCCATCGACTTTTCCCGGTGCCAGATACAACTGCCCGACGAAGTGCCTTCGGCATTTTCGTTCGAAACCGAAACGATCGATCGGCCGCAGGTGCCGTGCTGGATCACCTCCACCACCGAGACGACCCACAGAATCATTCGTGAAAATCTCCACCGCTCGCCGCTGTACGGCGGAAGGATTAAGGGCGTGGGGCCGCGCTACTGCCCGTCCATAGAGGACAAGGTGGTGCGCTTCGCCGGCAAGAGCGCACACCAGCTCTTTCTCGAACCCGAGGGGGTGAGCACCAAGGAGATTTACATAAACGGTTTTTCGAGCTCCCTCCCTGAGGATGTCCAGCTCGAGATGATACGCACGCTGCCCGGGCTCGAAAACGTGCAGGTCATGAGGCCGGCATACGCCGTGGAGTATGATTTTGTCCCTCCTGGAGAGCTTAAAAGCACGCTCGAAACAAAACGCGTGACCGGCCTGTATCACGCGGGTCAGATCAACGGGACTTCCGGGTACGAGGAGGCGGCGGGGCAGGGGCTCGTGGCGGCGATAAACGCCGTTCGATCGCTTCGGGGGCAGGGACCGTTCGTGCTGAAAAGGCACGAGGCATATCTGGGCGTTCTCATCGACGATCTCATCACAAAAGGGGCGGACGAACCGTACAGGATGTTTACCTCGCGCGCCGAACACAGGCTTCTCCTCAGGCAGGATAACGCGGACCGGCGCCTTATGGGCTATGGACTCGAAAACGGACTCGTAAGCCCCGAGCGTCACGAGAAAATGCTGGAAAAGTACCGTCGGGCCGACGAATTCGTGCGCGATCTATCGTCAAGGCTCATAACCGTGAGCCCTTCGCTCGGGAAAAAACTCGCAGGCCCCGGGGGAGAGGGGGCGCCGGTACCGGGTAAAATGGCGGGGGGGAAGCTTCTGAGGCGGCCGGAGATTCGAATAGCGGATGTTCTCGAGGCGGCGGGTCTGGAAATTGGCGAGGAGATGGCCGCGATCGCCGAGATGCAGATAAAGTACGAGGGATATATCGAGCGCGACCTGGAGCGAATCAGGAAGATGGAGCGCATGGAGTCGCGGAGAATACCCGAATCATTCGACTACGGTTCCGTGCGAGGCCTTAAAAACGAGGCCAAGGAGAAGCTGCAGCGAATACGGCCGGAGACGATCGGCCAGGCATCGAGAATCTCGGGCGTGGACCCTTCGGATATATCGCTGGTGCTGGTGAGGCTGGAGGCGATGTCGCGCGAGGCGCGCAAGGCGAGACAGGAAACGGACGGCAATGAATAGCCGGCGGGAAATGGCTCGCGATGACGGAATGTTCCACGTGGAACAGGATCGTGTGCGTTCCTGGGCGCAGAGCTCCGGCGTGCGCATCACCGGGGCGGCCGCGGACCTCATGGTGCGCTACGCGGCCATGGTGGTCGAGGCGAACGAAAGGCACAATATGACGGGCTGTTCGACGCTTGCGGAGGCGGTCGGGACGCTCGTCCTGGGAAGTCTCGAACCACTCGTGCGGATGGATGTTCCACGTGGAACACGGTTTGCGGACATAGGCTCGGGTTCCGGCGTTCCGGGTGTGCCTCTTGCGATTGCGAGGCCCGACGCGCAGGGGGTGCTTGTCGAGGCGCAGGCGAAGAGGGCGGAGTTTATCGGGCGCGTAATAAAAGAGCTTCGCATTCCCAATCTATCGGTGGAGTGCGGCAGGGTGGAGGAGCTCGCTCGCACGATGCGCCTGAGGGAGTCGTTCGACGCGGTCTTCAGCCGTGCTTTCGGCCCTGTCTACATTGTGCTCGAAATGGGTCTTCCGCTCCTTAAGGCGGGGGGGTGGCTCTATATCTATTCAAAGCGGCGAGGGGAAGAATTGGCCGGTGGGATTTCCGCGCATGCGACAAAGCTCGGAGGACGGGTGAGGCCTGACGGTCCCGGCATCGTGGTGGAGAAGGTCCGTAATTCTCCTGAGGCGTACCCCCGGCGCTACCCGGCAATAAAACGGGAGGCGGAGCGCCTGGCAGGGGAGTGGATTGATGAGACATAATATAATCATGCCCGGGCAGGTGGTGGGATGATGGAACTTCGGTAGGCGCTGTGCGCGTTTCTGATTGCGGCCGCGGGCATGCTTCCGCCGGATGAATTTGCCGTGCGCATTAAGAATGATCCGTCGCTGGTGGCGCCGGGGTTAGGAGCGGAGGGTGTCGTTCTGGGCGAACCTGTCTCCTCGCTTCTTCGGGACCGCGGCAGGCCTGACCGCGTCGCAGCACCGGGAGCGGTACGGCATCTGTTCGGCGCTGTCTTTGGGTATAATGCCGGACCAAGAGTTCATTTTGACAGGATCTTCCACTACGCGTACGGTCGTTTTTCGGTATTCCTGCTCGGCGACGAAGTGGTGGCGGTTGCGGGATATGACCCCGCGCGCGTGACGACGGACGCGGTGAATCTGGTAGCGGGCGTGGAATCGTTCCTCTTCAATTACGGAAACTCCAATCTCGAGCGCCTGGCGCGGCGCTCGAGCACCATGTACGTGTATCCCGGCATGGGTATTGCGGTTGCTGACGACGGAAACGACGATTCGATCGATCTGTATCTGGTATTTCCCGCCGTCAATGTGCGTCCGGAGTCCCCACTGCCTCGGTGATATGCGCGGCCCCGGCGTCGCCGATGCCGTACATTCCGAACACCATATCCTCTATCGTCTCCCTTGCCTGCTTTCCCGAGCATGTGTCCGGTGCGTCCATCACGGTGTGTACCAGCGACCGGAGCCTTCTCAGGGTAGGACCGCTTGCGGCGCGGAGAGGCAGGCGCTCCAGGTTGCCCCTGAGAACTTTTACGGTAAAGAAGTTCTTCTCGTAATAATACTGCATAAGTCGAGAGTTGAGCAGCGCGAGAAGATATTCGGGTTCGAGTGACGGATCCTCGGGTATGAGAGCGTTGACGTTGTTGAGAGAATAGCGCCCTTCGGTGTCAAGCGCGAAGACCAGACGCCGCCCGATGAACCGGTACAGCAGTTTTCGCGGGCTAAGATAGAGTTCACGCGGCGCTACCTGCTGAAGGGCGGAGGGATCGTATTTAAAGTGGTGCCCGCTGAAATCAATTCTGTACTGTGAGAGATCGCGGCCAATTATAATAGGATCGGGTGCGCTTCTCGACCTGGCGTTATGCAGGTGACGGGGGTTGTCTCCGGTGACAACCCCGAGAAAAAAGCGCGCCGCCCCCTTCAGGTAGCGGCATTCCTTTTCCTCGATGCGGGAAATGAGTTCGACGGCGCGACGGGAGTAGTGGATGTTGAAAATATTCTGCGGTGTCGTCAGGTAATGCGCCTGCGGAATGAGTGTCGCCGTCCCTGATCCCTTCTCGGCCGGCTGGGAGATGCGAACGATATGCCGCTCGCGCGGTAAGGAGGAATCATCGCGTTCGGCAATGAAAGAGACCGCCGGCGCGAACACGCCCTTGAAGCGCTCGCCCCATAAGGCGATATCAAGTATCCGCATGTGTTCGAGTACGTACCGCCTGGATTCGGAATGGGCCCCGATGTTGAGATAGGCCTCGGGGAGGAGGAACGCCATCACTCCACGCGGAGCAAGAAGCGCCAGTGTACGTTCGATGAAAAGTGTAAACGAGTTGACGCCGGAGCGGGCCGAGGCGTAGATCTCGCGCGCACGACGCCGCTCCACAGCGCTGAGCGCGGAGCCCCAGGGAGGATTGCCGATTACGGCATCGAAGTCGTTATCCTGGGAGATGTCACCATCACTGATTGAATTAAACAAATAATTATTATTGTATATGTTGCGTATTTCGGTTTCGTTGACCCCGCTTATCCTGGAAAGGTTCCATCGGCATATGGAGGCCGCAATAGGGTCCGAGTCAAAGCCGTAAAGACGGGATAGAACGTCTTCCGGCGGTTCGAAAGCCGTTTTGTGTTTCGCCTGCCTCTCGGATATATGTGCATAGGCCGCTATGAGAAACTGGCCCGAACCGCAGGCGGGATCGAGAATTTTCCCGGGAAGAATGCCCGGGAGAGCGGCAAGGCAGCGCAATACGATGTAGTCGACGATGTCGCGGGGGGTGAAGTAGCAACCGTGCTTTTTGCGCGTCCCTCTGGCCTGCAGTTCCTGGTGCACATATCCCAACAGGTCGCCGTCTCGAAGGATGTCCCATCTGTACAGGAGGTCCTTGAGCTCGGCGAGCGCGCGGCCTCCTTCCTGACCGAGCCCTTCCGGAGGGGCCGAATGGTCCATGAGGTAGGAAAGTATGCCGCGGGAATGGATTCTCTCGACAGAGCCATGCGCGAAGCAACCGCCCAGAATGGAGATGCGACAGTCGACGTATGTACCGTGACGCGCAAGATAGTGTTTTTTCTTCATGCATGCGAGCGACCGTTGCCGGATATTTGACTTGAAATTAACGCACCGGTCTCAACATCTATATCGTGCGCAAGCGGCCTAAAGATTTAGTAAAACACGGCACACGGGAACACCTGATATGCACGAGCTCTCGATTATGGGCAACATCCTGGAGATCGTACTTGATTTTGCCGGAAAGCACGGAGCGCACCGTGTGGCAAAAATAAACCTTCAGGTTGGGGAAATCTCCGACCTTATTCCGGAATGGATGCAGACATATTTCGATTTCGTGAGCAAGGACACTATCGCCGAGAAGGCGGAACTTTCCGTGGAAAAGGTGCCAGCCATGCTGCGCTGTACATCGTGCGGAGCGGAATTCGGTTTCACTAAGGAGGACTGGCGCTTCAGCTGCGCTTCCTGCGGTTCCGCTGAGATAAAAATCGTCAGCGGACGGGAGTTCAGGATCGTCAGCATAGAGGTTGAGTGAGGAGGCTGATATGGTCCGGGTGGGAATAATCACGGTAAGCGACCGGTCCTCGAGGGGGGAGCGCGAGGACCTCTCCGGACCCGAAATACGGGCATGGGCGAATCGCATGGGCTACGCGGTGGAAGCTGAATCGATCGTTCCCGACGAGCGTGACAGCATCAGCGGGGCACTTGTCGCCCTGGCGGAGAAAGGCATCGACCTCATCCTCACCACCGGCGGCACAGGTTTCGCGCCTCGCGATGTGACGCCCGAAGCGACGCTTTCGGTAATTGACAAACAGGCACCGGGGTTCGCCGAAGCCATGAGGCAGAGATCGCTTGCCATCACCCCTCACGCCATGCTTTCCCGCGCGGTGGCGGGTATTCGGGGTTCAAGTCTGATCGTCAACCTGCCCGGGAGCCCGAAGGCCGTGCGGGAAAATCTCGAGGTTGTCGAGAGAGCCATCCCGCACGCCGTGGAGCTTCTGCGGGGAAGGGTGGGAGACTGCGGTACTGCGGAGCGTTAAAAGGCCGTAAGGGGCGGATGAAAAAGCCTGCACCGATTCCACATCGCGACCGATAGTATATCAGAGTATCAGACTGTGTACCGAACACGTACCGGAATCGTGCCATGAAACAATCACTCAAATACACGGCCTGCCGCGCGTTTTTCGTCGTCGCTGCGGCGTTTCTTGCCGCGCTGTCGGCCGCCCCCGCGTTCGCGGACCGGAACATAAAAGTCCTTACCGCCGATACCTCGGGGTTTCCGACCGTACTCCTGAAAGTGGCCGTATCGAACGGCGGGCGGGGAGCGCCGGTCGACCTCACCGACGAGAACATCCATGTGTATGAAGACGGCTTTCGCGTAAATTATGTGAGCGTGAAACGGGCCGAAGCCGAGACCGCGGCGCGGTTCGTACTCGCAATCGATTCGAGCAGAAGCATAAAGACCGCGGACCTCGAGCGCGCCAAAAGGGCCGCGCGAGGGCTTGTCGAGGCCTCCGCGCCCTCCGACAGTTTTGCGGTTGTTCGCTTCAATGACGAGGTGAAAGTCGCCTGTCCGCTTACCACGTCTCGCGAAAGGCTGGTCCGCAGCATCGAGGAAATACGCGCACACGGATCCAGAACCATGTTGTATACGTCAGTGTACGATTCTATCGAGCTGCTCGGGGCGGCCGGCGATGGCCCGAAGGCCGTGATTGTTTTTACCGACGGAAAGGACGAAGGGAGCAGTCTGAAAAGCGGCGATGTGGTGTCGCTGGCGAAAGAGTACTCGATGCCTGTGCATGTGGTGGCCGTAAGGCCAGGCAGGGAGTCGCGACGTCTCGAACGCCTTGCGCGGCTTACCGGCGGAAGCTATGTCCTCTGCTGCGACGACGATGCTATCAGGACCCTGTACGGAATTTTAAAAAGCGGAGGTACGAGCCGCTACGACGTGCGGTACCGTTCGATGACGTCGGCCGACGGCCTGGCACGCCCGGTCGAGGTACGCCTGCGCTATGATTCTCTCCGCGACCGGGATTCCCTGGATATTGTGTATCCGCGGAGAGCGGTTATACCGGGACTTGCAAACGTTCCGCAGCTGCTTCTGGTGGCGCTCATTCTGATTATAGTAGTTTTACTGGCGGGTTGCGTCATCCTGCTCCTCAGAAAGGGGACGATCGCCATACGGCGGGCCGCGACCGAACCGGCCGGGTTCGCTCCCGCTTCGCGGGACCCGTACGTCGTCGGTAGTTTTGAAGAGGCGCTCAGACGGGACGAGGATGCCCGGCGTCATCGAGACCGGCTAATAACCCCGCAGGACCCGGAATATATCTACGCCAAAGCCTGGCTTGTGCAGAAGGACGGACCGGAGGCGGGAAAGAAGTTTCCGATGTACTGGGAGGAGGTAACGATCGGCCGCGACGAGGAAAACGCCATCGTCATCAGGGACGACGCGGTATCGTTGAAGCACGCGCGAATCAGGGAAATAAAAGGCGCGTATTATCTCTTCGATCTCGCCTCCGACAACGGCACCTTCCTCAACTGCAAGAAGCTCCTAAGGCCCAGGCCCCTCTACGACTGGGACGAGATACGGATGGGGCGCACCCTTTTCATCTTCCGCGGATCAAAGATTTCCTGAACGCATTTATCCGGCGGGACCGCATTTTTACTTGCCAATGTTTTATTAATTCACTCTCATACGACTCGTCGGGTCGGGTCTCGCGCACTGTGAGCGCGGCCGTGCTCCATGCGCCCGGCCATTCTTGAAAAGAAGCGCGGGGGATTCTGATGCGGTATTGTGTGATAGGTTCGGGGGGGCGCGAACACGCGATCGCCTGGAGGCTCATGACCGACGGAAGCGCCGACGAGGTGTACGTACTGCCCGGTAACGGCGGTATCGACGAACGCTTCAGGGTGCGGATGGGAATAGACGACTTCGAGGGCATAGCGCGCTTCTGTTCCGAGAAAAAAATAGACATGGTTGTCGTAGGTCCCGAGGTTCCGCTTTCCGCCGGTATTACCGATTATCTCGTCGATCGGGGAATACGGACCTTCGGACCCTCGCGACAGGCGGCCCTGCTTGAGGGGAGCAAGCTCTTCGCCAAGCGCATCATGCGCGCCTACGGCGTTCCGACAGGCGATTACCGTGAATTCGCCTCGCGCCAGGAGCTTCTCCGGTACATCGATTCCGCATCCATCTTCCCCATGGTAATTAAACTGGACGGCCTGGCCGCGGGGAAGGGAGTCGGTATTCCCGAAAACCGGGACGAGGCACGGGCATTCGTGGAGGCGATGGTCCGGGACGGGATGAAGGTCTTCGTGGAGGAGTTCCTGCAGGGGGAGGAGGCCTCGGTGCTCGGAATCTGCGACGGCCGTACCGTCCTCCCGCTTGTGGCGGCGCAGGACCACAAGCGCGCATTCGATGGTGACCGCGGACCCAATACCGGTGGAATGGGCGCGTACGCACCCGCGCCGGTAATGACGGCCGAGCGGCTTGAACGCGTCCGCCGCGAAGTGCTTGTGCCCACGATAGAGGGAATGAGCAAGGAGGGAATGCCGTTCAAGGGGATTCTATATGCGGGCGTTATCGTAAACGGCGATGATATCCGGGTGCTCGAGTTCAACGTCCGTTTCGGCGATCCCGAAACACAGGTCATTCTGCCTTTGCTTGAGAACAGACTGGGGGACCTTTTTAGCGCGTCCGTGGACGGTACGCTCGCTGGCCGCGACATACGCTTTTCCGGAAGGAGCGCGATAACCGTGGTGATGGCGTCCGGCGGGTATCCGGGCGAATATGAAAAGGGCAAGCCGATCAAAGGATTGGAGGCGATGCCGGATGGTGCGATCGTGTTCCACGCAGGCACCGAACGGCGCGGTGATACCTGCTATACGGCAGGGGGGAGAGTGCTCAACGTGACGGCAATGGGAGACAGTCTCGCCGGCGCTCGCGACCTTGCGTATGAGGCTGTCGAAAGAATATCATTCGAGGGGGCTTTTTTCCGAAGGGATATCGGCCACAGAGCTCTTAAATAGCTCCCTCAGGACATAGCGTTCTTTCTGAAAGAAGGGGTCCGTGTGTTCCCGCTGGAACCGCAGGTTGACGGCGCCGAGCATGGTGTTCAGAGCATCGAGCCCCAGGATATAGGGTGATTCGATGCGGCCCACGCCGCCAAAATTCCTGGGGCAGAAATCCACGGTGCCGTCCACATAGAGGGGCAGACCGTGCGTGCGGCAGATGATCGGCCGCGCGGCGTAAACCGCGCAGAGCCCGTTGGCCAGAAGCACACACTCTCCCCGTTCGCCGGGGCCGTCCTCCGCCCGGCGCCGGATTGCGTAGCGCTCGGCGGAACCGAGCGATGCCGCATGCGAAAGGAGCGTCCATGCCTCGATCGCGTTGACGGTTTCGAGCGTGCAACAGGAATCGCACCCGGGCGAGCAGGCGATGAGCCGGCCGTATTCCCGGAAGACCCCGGCCGCAAACTCATCTACCCGGCGCAGGAGGGAGCGATAATGGTCGAGTGCGGTCATACTGACCAAATGTAGCCGGCGGTTCGGCGTTGTCAATTTTTCCTTCTATCAGGAGGACTTATATGAATTTCCGGTATCGTACCTCGTGCGCCATGGTTCTCGTCGGGGTAATCGTATACCTGCCGGCGGCCGCCCAGACGGTTACGAATTTTGATTACTTCGGCGCGGAATTGAAAAAAAAGGAATCCGGATGTGAGGAATACTCCAAACCCGACGGGACGATAATTTACAAATACCCCGGGCGGGAAAAGGCGGTTTTGAAGGACGGAACCGTCATCGAGCGATATCCGGACGGGAAAAGGGAGATCAAGGTTCCCGATGGCAGGAGCCTTGTGATCGAATTCGATGGAACGAGGCATTACCGCTCACCCGGCGGTGTAGAGCGGACTGTATCGCTTGACGGGAAAACCCCCTGGGGAGATCCAATCTCCCCGTCGGAAACCGTGGTTACGCTCGGAGGGGCACGGATAGTTCTCGTTTTCGATCCCATGCTATCGGACGACCATCTGGACGGGGCAGCGAAAAATTTTTTTGATGAATTGACCGCCGTTCTCAGGGGCAGACTTGCTTCGTCAAAGCACGCAGAGGGTTTCGAGGGACGCATTGTCGTATCCCACTGCAGGTTCGCGCGGACAGGCCACTGCAGGAGGAAAAACGCTCAGGAGCTTGAGGCGCGTATCATCGTCGGCGGACGAGAGCTGGCTTCGCTGAGCCTTCCCTATCCGTCCATGCTCAAGGAAGACGAGAGGAGCGCCTTCGCCGGGCGCGTAGCGAAGAGACTCTTCGGGGAATGAGAGAGGGCAATAAATAATTGACTGAGGTCAGCGTTCGGGGCAGAATATTGGAAGCGGCTGGCCATTGCGCGCACCATCTGATACCCCGGGGTGATTGATGACCATCAACAATCAGGAAGGCGGACACGCGATAATTGAAGAATTACGCGCCGGGCATCCCGAAAAGTTCGCAACGATTGAGAGGGCATTCTCCCACATAAAAAGCGGTACGCGCGTCTTCATATCCACGGCCTGTGCCGTTCCGCGATTTCTCGTTCGTTCGCTCGTTGAGTACGTCGGGGCGAATCCGGATTTCCTCTCCGACGACGAGGCGCTCCGTGTATATACGCTCGGCGTATCGCCCTATCTCGATGAGCGGTTAAAGCAGAATTTCCGGTACAATTCGTTCTTTATCGGCCACAGCATCCGCGCGCCGGTTAACGACGGTGACGCGGATTACACGCCGACATTTTTCTCGGGTGTCCCGCGGCTTTTTCGCCACAGGATCATCGAAATCGACGTCGCGCTCATACAGACCTCGCTGCCCGATGCAAGCGGTATGTTGAGCCTCGGCGTGAGCATCGATATAGTGAAGGCCGCCGTCGAGAACGCCTCGATCGTCATTGCTCAGGTCAATTCTCACATGCCCAGAGTGCACGGCGACACCTTTATCAGCGTGGACGAGGTCGATTTTCTGTTCCATTGCGACGAGCCGCTTATTACGTATGAATCGGGAGAGCCGGACGAGGTTTCGGAGCGGATCGGCCGATTCGTCGCCAGAATCGTCCGGGACGGCGATACAATTCAGGTGGGGTACGGCAGCCTGCCAAACGCGATCATGGCGAACCTTCACACGAAAAGAGATCTCGGGATACACACTGAGCTTTTGTCCGACGGCCTGGTGGATCTGATTAAGAGCGGTGCCATTAACAATTCTAAAAAGACGATCGACAGAGGGAAAACCGTGGCTACTTTCTGCATGGGGAAGAGGTCGACGTATGAATTCCTCCACGACAATCCGAGCATCTCTTTCCATACGGTTGAGTACACGAATAATCCGCTCATCATCGCCGGTCTGCGGAACATCGCCGCAATCAATTCCGTACTTCAGTTGGACCTTTCAGGGCAGGCAAGCGCCGAATCCCTTGGTACGTACAATTACAGCGGGATAGGGGGACAGGCTGATTTCATGCGCGGAGCGATGCTGGCTCAGGGCGGACGCAGCATTCTAATGCTGAAATCGACAGCACGAAAAGGCGAGGTCTCGCGTATCGTTCCCGTTCTCGACGCGGGAGCGGGGGTTACCCTCAATCGCGGCGATATACACTATATCGTCACCGAGTACGGTATCGCCTACATAAATGGCAAGAACCTGCGCGAGCGCGCGCTGTCGATCATTTCCATCGCTCATCCCGATTTCAGGCCATGGTTGATGGAGCAGGCCGTGAAGCTCGGCGTAGTGGAAGAGGGTCAGGCCGGCGTCCCCGGAATGAAGGGATGGTATCCGGCGCACCTCGAAACGCGTCGCACGACGCGCAACGGCGACCGGCTGATTCTTCGCCCCGCCCGCGCCGCGGACGCCGAGCAACTGAGCATGTTCTTCGATTCGTTCCAGGACCGGAGTGTACGCGGACGTTTACTGGGGAGCTCACATACCGGGGATAGTGCCGTCTGGCTGAGCAACCTCGATTATATAAATGATACGGTAATCGTGGCGGTGGGAGGTCAGAAGGGTGGAGAAACCATTTTAGGATTGGGGAAATACCGCGTTTTGGAACACGATCACGGCGCAGAGGTTGTGCTCGCCGTGCGCGAAGACTACAGGAATCGCGGCATCGGTACCGAGATCATCGCTTATCTCGGCCTGCTGGCGAGAAAGGAGGGCCTTTTCTACATTTCGGCGGAGGCCCTTATTGAAAACAAACCGGTGCTGCATCTTCTAGACAAGTGCGGCCTCGATACCGAACGTAATCTGGGAGCCGGTGTATACGAGCTGAAAGCATATTTTGGAAGGGAATAGAGAAATACGGCTCTTTCGCCTTGCCGCTCGCCGGTCGACAGTGTACATTCTATTTGTGTAATTTTCAGCGCGGTGAGTAGTCTGTCCGCCGTGGATGACGGGGCCGTGCTTCATCTGTTACGGGCGTCCCCGGTAAAAATGAGTATGAGGCTGTGATGATCAAGGGGTGGCTGGCGCTTAGGATAGTGGTGATAACGGCGGCTATAGCGGGCGCGCCATTCCGTCCTTCATCGGTACTCCTCGCGGACGTACACGGAGAGGGTTCTCAGGAGTATTCATACACGCAGAGCTTTATAAACATCAGGACCCCGAACGGCAAGCTGTACGCGTATGTCGTCCTTCTCTTTAATGAAAATCCCCACTTCGTTAACATGATTCAGGAGTACAGCATTTCCGTCGAGAAAATGCAGAAAGACGGATTCAATATAGCGGAATACCGGAATTATCTGAAAAACCTCCGCGAACCGGCTATCTACCGCATCGCCGAGCAGCTTCTCAACGTCAGTCTGCAACCGAAAAAATACCCGGACCACGTGCTGGAATCGCTGAAAGAGGTCCTGGAAAAACGGAACATTATCCTGAGATTTTCTAGGGACAGAAGGTCAGGTGAAGATGAAAGGATACTCCTCGATTACTGCATCTTCGGCGCGCGAAAGCCGCTGACCATCAGCCATCCGCTCTTTAATACGAGTGAACGCTTTTATAACATCATTCCATTCATATACTACGACGAATTTTCCACAAGCAACTCGACGTTCTACTTCGATATGATCTACATCAATCCGGAGGAGGTCCAGAACGATTATGTCATCGCCAGACGCGTGCTCGCCGGGGAGAACGTTGATTCGATGTTCTTCGTCGGCGCACGGGTGAGCGAAGACATCAAGTACTGCCTGGCGAGGGCCTTTGATAATTCCAAATCGATCCGGGGAGAGATCTGGAAGCTCTTTGAAATACACGAGCTGACCCACAAGATACTGAACAACAGCTTCAATTACTTTGACCAGGTAATGGGTGAAGAGCTTGCGTTATCGAGCACGATCTACGCGAATCCATATCTTGGGCTTGCCGTTCTGTAT
>CAZEAH010000020.1:0-14384 GCA_964510075.1 uncultured Leptospirales bacterium
CCTCCACACCCAGGGCCGCGCACGCGGCAAGGTACACGGCCCCGCCCGCGGCGACGAGAAGCGCGAGCGCCCCCGCACGGCGGGTGAAGGGATCGTTCGTCCAGTCCACCGCTCCGGCCACCAGAAGGACCACCGCCGCCATCGCCCCGCTTGCCAGACAGTATTTGATCAGCGGCACCACGATCGGCCGCGCCGCCACGGCGCCGATTTTTCTGAAAAGCCACCACAGGAGCAGGCCCACCTGCACCGTGCCCGAAACGGAATTGGCGAGCGAAAGCCCGGCGTGCGCGAGCGGGGTGCGCATCAGCGCGTAGCCCAGGCTTATGTTCAGCACGAACGAGACGGTCGAGGCGATTACGGGACTGCGGGTGTCCTTGAGGGAAAAGAACGTCGGTGTCGTTATGCGAAGCACAGCAACCGAGGCGATCCCCATGCTCGCGCAGAACAGGGCCCGCGCCGTCATCTCGGCGTGAAAAGCGGTGAATTCCCCGCGCATAAAAAGCACCGAAACGATCGGCACCCCCGCGGACATAAGCGCCGCTGCCGCCGGCACCGCCAGGAAGAGCGCCGCACGCAGCGAGCGCACGTAGATGCCCTTCAGCGCCTCCATGTCGTCCCGCGCCGTTACGCGCGACATCTCGGGAAGGATGACGTTGCCGATCGAGATGATGAATATACCGAGCACCATCTCGGTCAGCCTGTCGGAATAGTACAGGTACGAGATGCTCCCGGGCGCGAGCATGGAGGCCAGCACCGTGCTCATGAATATATTGATCTGGTAGACGGCGATGCCGAAGACCGCCGGCGCGATGAGCCCGAAAATGGACCGTATGCCCGGATGCCCGAAATCGATCGAGAAACGCATCCGGAAGCCGGATTTCACCATATACGGCACCTGCAGAAGGAGCTGGAGAACGCCGCCCAGAATGACCCCCCAGGCAAGGCCGTGGAGCGGCTCGTCGAAGAGCTTCCTGAAAAAAAGCGCCCCCACGATAAAACCGACATTCAACAGCACCGGCGAGAAGGCCGGAGCGAAGAAATAGCCGTGCGAATTGAGCACGCCCATCGCGAAGGCGACGATTCCCACAAAGAAGAGATAGGGAAACATGACGCGGTTCAGCTCGATCGTGAGGGAAAGCACCGCGCTGTCGGTGAATCCATAGGCGAACATACGGACGATCTCCGGCGAGAAGACGATGCCCAGCGCGCAGAGAGAGGAAAGCACGACCAGCAGTATCGAGAGGGTCTTCTGCGCCAGTTCGAGCGCCTCGCCGTCGCCCCGCCGCACCAGATATTCGGTGTACACCGGGATGAACGAAATGGTGAGCGCGCCTTCCGCCACCAGCCGCCTGAACAGGTTCGGTATGCGGAAGGCGACAAAGAATCCGTCGAGGGAGGCGGAGGCGCCGAAAAAGGCCGCGACGATCATGTCGCGCACGAAACCCATCACCCGGCTGGTGAGGGTGGAGAGCATTACGATCCCCGCCGATCGTATCATTGATTGCGCGGCCATAATGGCGACTGTATGGTGGGAGTGCTGAATTAAGTCAAACGATAATTGTCCGGATCAAGGTAGAGTCGACGGTCATGATTGCCGCCTGGCCTTATTTTTCCGGCCGAAATGGAGCAGGTGCTTTCATTTAGGCCCCATTATTGAAGCCGCTGTGGCGGGAGAATTCTCTTGACAAAAGGTCGCACGCGCCCTGCTATCATGGTATACTTGCTGGTCTGGCATAATCAGATGAAAAAACGCCTTCTCTACATAGTTATATCGCTTGCGATTCTCCTTGCCGCCGCGGACGCTCACGCCGGCTACTACGAGCAGGGAAGCCGCTATTACGTGTACCGCAATTACGCCAGGGCGCGCGAGATGTTTCTTAAGGCCGTCGAGGTAAGCAACGACGGAAACGCGTACTATTTTCTCGGCGAGATCGAAAAGAACGAAAAGAACTTCGACAAGGCGGTCGAATACTACCAGCTCGCCGTCAAGGGGCGCATCAACAAAAAATACTACAATCTCGCCTACTGGAACGTCATCGTGCTCACCGAGCAGACGGGCAATTACGCCGGCATGGTGAAATTCTGCCGCGAGCTCTACGAGCGGACCGGAGACCATGGAGCCAAAACCAAGGTCGAGTCGGTCATAAACAAGTTCCTGTGGACCGACAACGAGGACGCCAAGCAGTCGTACAACCGCGGCATCGAGCTCAAAAAGAACGAAAACTACGACGAGGCCGATTCCGCCTTCAGGGAGGCCATATCGCGCGACTCGTCCTTTCTCGCGCCGCGCTTCGAGCTGGGGCTTTCGGAACTCAGGCGCGGCCGCAGCGGCGAGGCCCTGCGCCACTTCGGCCAGGTGGCCGACCGCATCCCCTTTTACGGCGAGGTGCACCTGCTCATGGGCGACATCTATTTCCAGCGCGAGTCCTACCGCGACGCCGCCTTCCATTTCGAGCGCGCCATGGAGACCAGTTTTCTCGACAAAAACGCCCGCTATCTCGTCTTTATAAAGAGCGCGACGGCCCACTACAACACCCGTAATTTCGAAAAGGCCAGGGAGTATCTCACCTCCGCCCTCAAGCTCAATCCGGCGTCACGCGAGGCGCTTCTCATGCTCTCGGCCATAAATATCGGCGAGGAGAACTATCGCGAGGCGCTCGTTTCGCTCGAAAAGGCGCATGCGCTCGATCCCGACGATACCGAGGTCATTTTCCAGACCGGAAGCATTCATTACCGCATGGGCGACCCCCGTCACGTGCGCGAATTCGACCGCCTGTTCGATCTCTGTGAGGGAGAGACCGACCTCCCGCAGAAGTACAACCGCGCCTTCGAAATTCTCGCCCGGCATCATTTCCAGGCGAAAAACTACGCGCGCGCCGAAAAGATCCTGCGCGCCCTGCCCGACGGCTCGCGCACCCACGAGCAGAACCTCATGAGGGCGCGGGCGAGTTACCACCTCGGCGATTACGAGGAGGCCGTCCGCCGCTTCGAGCGCCTGTCCCCGGGAGGCGACGACGACCGCTACATTCTCTGCCTGTCCTACGCCAGAACCGGCCATACCGAACGCGCGCGCGGCATACTCGCGGGCCTTGTCTCGAACGAAACCTACCGCTCCAGGGCGCGCAGGGACCCGCTCCTCTCAGGCCTGCTCGCACAGATCGAGGAAGAGGCCAAAGCGAAATCAGGTGAGACCAGAAACTGAAAGCCCCGAGCCGCCATTCGAGTTGACGGCTTTCGCCTTTCTGCTCGCGGCGGGCGCGTTCGCCGTTCTCAGCGTTCTCGCCCTCGGAAAAAGCCCGGCGGCTCCCCTCTGGTTCGCCTTGGGCGCCTATGCCTGCTTTCTGCTGGGACGGCTCGACGCCCTCGCCCCCCGGCCCACACCCGATTATATCCATTCCGGAAGCGCCGCGTTTCTCACAATATGCGCTCTGATCCTCTGGCGATTCATCCGGATACCGGCGATCGTCGCCTGTCTTCTTCCGCTGCCGGCGCTTTTCTTCGAATTCTATACGCGACGCTTCCTCGCCATCGGCCGACGGGATTTGGTGTCGGCCGGCGTCGCGCTCAACGCGATATTCGGCGTGCTTGCGCTCTTCCTGTTCCGCGCCGACCCACGATTTGACCCCGCGGTCGTATCGACGCTCTTCTCGGGGCTCGCAGGCTCCTCAATCGGGGGGCTCGCCGCCCCGGCCGTCCTTTTTTTCACATGTACTGCCGCGCACGTTTTCATCCGACGCGCCGCCGCCGAGCTCGCGCTTCTCTCATACGGCCGCGCGCACTTCGAGGGAGCGGGGCTTCGCTACGAGACGGCCCGCACTTTCCTCCTCTGCGCGCGGGGGGCTTTTACTGCCATAAGCTTTCTCTCGGCCGGATGGATGGCCGGAACCGCTCCGTATGGCCCTGAACAACGGGGAGCGAACATACCTCCGGCGCGCGATATCGCGGCGCTCGCCCAGTATCTCTGCTTTACCGAGCTTCTGTTGTTCGTCTCCGCGCTTGCGGACCCTCTCATTGTGGTGCCTCTCTGGTTCGCAGTTACAGGCGGTCTTTTCATGTACAAAAATTTGCGGAGGATATTCCCGTATGATTGAACTTCGAGGCGTGCGGCTGCCCATGGGTGCCGGAGTCCCGCTCTCTTTCACGCTCGAGACCGGCTCGATTACCGCCCTCATCGGTCCGTCGGGATCGGGGAAATCCCTTCTGCTTGCGGCCATCGCGCGCCGGCTTACGGCCTCCGGCGATATCCGGATAGGGGACAGGCCGCTCGCCCGTATTTCATCCAGGGAATACCCGCTGTATATCGCGTATTCCGACGGAAGCATACCGACCGACCCGGGCGGAACCCTTAACGATTACCTTCTTCTTGCCCGCATACACCTGAAGCGATTTCTGCATCCCTTCGGAGAACACCACGTCCAGGCGCTCGATTCCATCGTCGACGCCTTCGATCTCGGCGAATACCGCCACACGCCGCTCGGCGCCCTTCCCTCCGACGCGCTCCGGCGTGCGCTTATCGCCTGCGTTCTTCTCCGCGACTCGGAGGTCGTGCTGCTCGACGATCCCGCCGCGGGGCTCGGCATACGCTCCCTCGGAATCGTCCAGCGTGCCCTCACACGGCATACGATGCGGGGCGACCGAACGGTGCTCTTCGCCTCCGGCGACCTGAGCTTCGCGGCCCAGACCGCCGACCGCATTTTGGTTATGGACAGGGGGAGGGTGGCCGAGGACCTTGCGCCCGAGGCGCTCGACGCGGACATCATACGGAGGTATTTCAATACAGAGGTGCTCGTTTCGCGGAACATCTACAACGGAAGGCCGGAGGTCCACTTCTTCCCCGGAACCTGAGGCTCAGGTGTAATATCGGATCTTCAGAAGTCCCTCTTCGACGCTGTCCACAAAGAGAAAATAGTCGTACATATCCAGCTGTTCGATGGTGCGTATCAGCGACGGACTTGCGCCCATAAGTATCACCCTCTTCCCCTTCTTGCGGGCGTTCAGGCTCACCTCGCCGAGCGCGGCGATGCCCGACGTGCTCACCATGGAAACGGCGCTCAGGTTCACGATACAGTTACCCTTCTGGGTGATGTCCTCCACCAGCGCCTCGAAAGCGGCGCGGTTGGCGCCCGTCACGCTTCCCGTCAGGTGGAGCACTCTCGTCGCTTCACGTTCTTCGATTGAATACTCCAGGCCCGAACCCATGATCAGCCTCCGGCCGCGATCGTTTCGACGAGCACGGAGCGGACTGTCTCGTCCGGAACCTCGCGGTCATACACCGGCGCGCCCGCCCCGGAGAGCAGCGCGAATCGCGCCCTGCCGCCCGAGGTCTTCTTGTCGAATTTCATGTGAGCCATTAGGCCGTCAGCGTCAAGCCCGGCGCGCCGCGTGCGGAGGCCGTAACGCTCCAGAAGGTCCCTGCAACGGCGGGCGTGTGTGCGGTCCAGAAGCCCCTCCCGAACGGAAATTTCCAGCTCCGCCGCCATGCCCAGCGCGACCGCCTCGCCGTGGGATATTCCCCGGTATTCAAGAAACGATTCGATCGCGTGCCCCACCGTATGCCCGAAGTTAAGGATTGCGCGCAGGCCGCCCTCGCGCTCGTCATGCTCGACAACCGACGACTTGAAAAGCGCCGAGCGGTACACGATCTCAATGAGGCTGTCGGTGCTTTTAATCGAGTCGAAATCGCCTCCCTCGAACAGCTCAAACAGCGCGTTCTCGCCGATAAACGCGTGCTTGAGCGCCTCGGCAAGGCCGTTACGCAGTTCGTGGTCGGGAAGGGTGCGCAAAAAATCAACGTCCGCCACGACGAGCGCAGGCTGGTGAAAGGCGCCGATAATATTCTTCCCCGCCGAGAGATTGACCGCCACCTTCCCGCCGACGCTCGAATCGACCATCGCGAGCAGGGTCGTCGGCACGTGGAGCACGGGAATCCCCCGCATGAAAAGGGCAGCAAGAAAGCCGGAGAAATCGCCCGTCACACCGCCGCCTATGCCTACCACGGTGGAGCGCCTCGTTATTCCCGAGGTGAGCATCCAGTCGAAGGCGCGCTCCGCGTGAAGGTAGCTTTTATGCTCCTCGCCGTCCGGCATCACATAGGTCCGGAAGTCGCCCAGACCGTCAAAACAGGAGCGTATATACGCGCCGTGAAGCCGGAGCACGGTCTCGTTGACTATCATTGCGGAAACATCGCGCCCGAGCAGGCCGCGCAGCTCCGCCGCCAGGGGAAGGGTCCCCGCCCCTACAATGACATCGTAGGCGCCGCCCGGTACGTTGACCCGCGCCCTTTTTACAGGTCCATCCATCGTTTACCGAGATAGATGCGGCCGCCAATTTTTCCGGAAAGAACGCTCTTGAGTTCCTCACGCATGGGGGGGAAGATGGTGATGCCGTCCAGGCCGGCCGCGTCGAAGAAGGAATAATCGTGAAGGCGTTTCTCGGTTCCGAGCGACAGTTCGCCGTTCACGCGCGTGCAGTAAAAGCAGATGTTTACCACATGGCGTTCGAGCCCCGGGCCTATCGAATCGCAGATGAACGCGATATCGTGCACCTCGGCCTCTATTGACAGTTCCTCGCACAGTTCGCGCTTGAGCGCGTCCCCCAGGGATTCACCGAAGTCCACCCCCCCGCCCGGAAGAAGCCAGTAGACGTCTTTTTTCTTTTTATGGGCGATGAGGAGCAGTTTCCCGTCCTCGACGAACACGCCCGCTACCCTCACACGGGTGTTTTTCAGTTTTCGGAAAATCACAGCGAACGCCCGCCTCCCTGGATGATATCGAGCGCCCTGCGCGCCGCTTCCATTTCGGCCCCCCGCTTGCTCGCGCCGGTGCCCTCCGCTATGCTCTGACCGGCGACAACGAGCCTCACGGTGAACTGTTTTTGGTGATCGGGGCCGCTCTCCGCGATTATTTCATAGAGCGGGCGTTCCCGGTATTTTTTCTGTACGTATTCCTGCAGGGTCGTCTTGGGGTCGCGGTAGCTCTCCATACTGTCGATACGCTCGATGTCGCTTTTAAGAAGCGAGAGCACCAGCTTCTTGCAGTCCTTCAGGCCCGAATCCAGATAGAGCGCCCCGATAACCGCCTCCAGCGAGTTCGCGAGGATCGACGGCCTGGTCCGCCCGCCGCTGAGCTCTTCGCCCCTGCCCATAAGCAGGAAGCTCCCCAGATTGAGCTCGCGCGCCACCTTGAATAGTGTCGCCTCCGAAACAACGGCCGATTTGATTTTCGCAAGATCCCCTTCGGGATATTTCTCGAAGCGTTTGAAAAGGTACTCGTTGACCACAAGCGCGAGAACGGAATCGCCAAGGTACTCGAGGCGCTCGTTGTCCCTGGCGCCGGGACCCGCCTCGTTGAGATACGAACGGTGGGTCAGCGCCCGGTTCAACAGGCTTTTATTTCGGAATTTGATTTTTAGGATGCTCTGAAGCTTGTTGATCTGTCGCAGGCGGTTCTTCTTTTTATGGCTGGTGTTTTTGTCGTCCTCAATCATGCGCGACCGGTCGAGCCCGTTCCGTTACATCCGGGCTATTTGAGTTTCGAATCGATATACTTGACCGCGTCCCCGACGGTAACGATCTTTTCGGCGTCCTCATCCGGAATCTCGATTCCGAACTCCTCTTCGAGGGCCATCACCAGTTCGACGGTATCCAGAGAATCCGCGCCGAGATCGTCAACGAACGACGCGTCCTCGGTGACCTCGGACTCATCGACGCCGAGCTGGTCAACGATGATTTTGCGTATCTTTTCGAAATCAACCGCCATAACAGCCCCTCCTCCTGAATCCCAAACTTCCCGGGCTCGAGGTCCATACTTACCGAGGCCGGAAAGAACGAAACCAAACCGCACGGACACCGTACACACGGCCCGCGCGACACTGCGGATTGTCATCAACTATAGCCGGCGGACGAAGCGTGTCAAGCCATTATCTCCATGCGCGGTCGGACCCGCGCCGGCTATTTCTTTTTGTCTTTAACCTTTACCCTGGGCTCGACGACCAGGACGTCCTTATAATGACCGCACTCGGGGCATACCCTGTGGGGAGCGACGTACGCGCCGCATCGCGGGCACGGCCTGAGATTGGGAACTCCGATCGCGTCGTGCGATCTCCTCATACGCGATTTGGACTTGGATTTTCTTCTCTTTGGAACAGCCACGGTTAAACTCCATTGTACAGTATATTAATCTACCTACGCCAGCGGCGCTTCCCTGGTGGGACATCACGGTCAGAAAGTTAGTCGTCTTTACAATCGCCCCCCGGTAATGTCAACATCTTATTCCCGGAATGACGGCAAATAATTACCCGGATACTTCCTCAGCGTTTCGTCTCCATAAGGCCCAGAAGCATCAGGCGCTCGCGGGCCTTCCGGGCGAACGGCGACTTCGGGAAGAGGGTGATCACCCTGTTGTAACTCTCTCTTGACTTAAAGGTGTCCCCTTCCATCTGGTACAGCCTGCCCGCGTCATATATCACCTGGTCGGCCACGACGCTGTCGGCGTAATCCTTTTCCAACCGTTTGCAGATCTCAAGGGCCTCCTTGTTTCGGCCCAGCGCTTCAAGGGAGCGCGCCGCCTGCTGAAGCGCCATCGGAGCGAAAAAAGACCGCGGAGACCGCTCGGCGAACGCGAGGTAAGAGTCGAGGGCCTTTTTGTACATACCCGCTTCGAAATACAGCCCCGCCGCGACATAGCGGCCGTTACGGCGGGTATAGCCCCAGTACGCGGCATCGGAGACCGCGATCAGTTCCCCCGCGGTCTTCTCGATGGCCGCCGCCCGCTCCGCCTCCGTGGAAAACTGAAGGCCCCGGAAGTCGTCCAGTAACTTTTCAAACCGCGCCAGATCGGCTTCCTGTCGGCTGTCGTACACCATATAACCGACCGTAACAAGCAGCACGGCGGCCGCAAGACCGACGGCGCACCATGCGACCAGGCGCAGATTTTCCCTGGCGAACTCCTTGGCGGCCATCAGGCCGCGTTCGACAATATTTCTTCGTATCTCGATGTCCCTGGTCTCCATATGGCCCCGCGTCACCCCTGCTTCATCTTGATCATATCGCCGATCGTGACCCTGGTCGGGCCGGAGTTGTTAAGGATCTTGCTGAGTTCTTCCTTTTCGCTCATAACCTCGAAATGCTTCATGCTGAGCGAAAGGCGCTTTTTATCCACATCCACCCCGAGCACGACGGCATTCACCTGGTCTCCGACCTTGAATTTCTCCTCGAGGTTTTCGATCTTTCTGCGCGAGACTTCGGAAATATGAACCAGCCCCTCTACGTCGTCGCTCACGCGGACGAACAGGCCGAAGGGTACGATACCGGAAATCACGCCGGAAACCCTGCTGCGCGGCGGGAACTTTTCCTTTACCGCCTGCCAGGGGGAACGCGTGAGCTGCTTGATGCCGCAGGAGATCCTCATCTCCTTCTTTTTAATGTCGAGTATTTTTACCTCGACCTCGTCGCCGACCTTGTACAGCTGAGCGGGATCTTTCACGTTATCGTCCCAGCTCATGTCCGAGAGATGCACCAGCCCGTCGATGCCTTCCTCTATTTCGACGAAGATGCCGAAACTTACCACCTTGCGCACCGGCGCCTTCATAACGGTGCCCACAGGGAATCGCTCGTCTATGGAGTCCCACGGGTTTTCGGCAAGCTGTTTCATTCCGAGAATGAGCCTTCGTTCCTCGGCGTCAATCCCGAGGACCTTCACGGTCACCAACTGGCCTTTCTTGAACGTGTCCTTGATGAGGACCGTCTTGCGCGTCCACGAAACCTCGGAAGCGCTGAGAAATCCCTCGACCCCGTCCTCTATCTCTACGAACACCACCTGGCCGGTCAGAGTCATCACGCGGCCCTCCACCGTGTCCCCGGCCTTGTATTTTTCGCCCACCGAGAGCCACGGGTCCTCGACGAGCTGTTTCAGCCCCAGCGATATGCGTCCCTCGTCCTTTTTGATGTCGAGAACGATGAACTCACGCTCCTCTCCGATGCGCAGAATGTTCTTTTTCTTGTAGACCCTCTTCCACGAGATGTCGTTTTTGTGGAGCAGGCCCTCGATGCCGCCTATGTCCACGAAGGCGCCGAACTCGACGAAACGGGTAACCTTTCCCGTAATCCTGTCGCCGGGCTTGTATTTTTCGACTATGCCGGCCCACACCTTCTCCCTTGTTTCGTCAAGATATTCCCTGCGTGAAACAAGCACCGAGCGCTTCTTGGGATCCACGCTCTTCACCTTGAAAGTGTACAGCTCTCCGGGGGAGGCGGTCTTCCTGCCCCTGAGATCCGCGGCCTGCGAAAAGGGAAGGAATGCGCTTATGCCGTCACAATCTATCGTGAGGCCCTTTTCGCCTACCGCCGCGACACAGCCCGTAAGATATTCCTGACCGGAGTTGCGCAGATCCATCAACCTGCGCCAGCCCTTCTCCCTCACGGCGGCCGTGTTTGAGAACATGTACATTCCGTCGACCATGCGCCGCTCGGCGAGCACGATATCGATCGTGTCCCCCACCGCGGGCGGCTCGGCGAATTCCTGTATCCTCACCCGGCCGTCGGACTTGGTCCCCACATTGACATAGACGAACTCGCTGTCGATGGTGACGACCTCACCCCGCATGAGCTTGTTGGGCTTCAGCTCATCGAGGGCGTCTGCGGCGATGCTTTCCATCGAAAAGCCGTCGTCGATTTTTTCGTTCACGTTCTCCATACACCGCACCCTGAGCAAAAAATTGAGAGCCGATTTATTCTACCGATGACATTGCGCTGCGGGAATTGTACCTGCCTGCGGTCAACTGTTTCGGGGCGTCGCGAGTCGCTGCGGCGTTGCGGTCTCATTCCGGCCGGCTGTCCGCCATACCCGGACCGTCAGCCTCCGCTATCAAAGCGATAATCCGCTCAATCACCTCCTCCTTCTCCATGGAAGAGGTATCCAAATAGAAAGAACCTTCCGCCTTTTGAAGGCGTCCGAAGGGCCTCGAGGTATCTTCCTGATCCCTGCGGATAATCTGGTTCCTGATCTCGTTTACGTCAACAGTTTTTCCCATTTCCCTGTATTCGGCGGCTCTTCTCAGAGACCGCACCTCGGCCGAAGCGTCAAGATATATTTTGACCGCGGCGTCCGGAAACACCACGGTGCCGATGTCGCGTCCGTCCATTATCAGCGATTCGCGGGCGCTCCACGAACGCAGAAGGGCGTTGACGTAATTGCGGACGCCCGGATCGTCCGAAACAATCCCTATGTTACGGGCGATCGTCTCATCCCGAATGGCGCGCGAAACGTCCAGGCCGTTTACAGTGGTGCGCACGCTCCCGTCGGGACCAAAGCTCTGGCCGATTTCAAGGTCGTCCAGAAATCCGGAGTAGCTTTTACCCTTCTCCAGGGACCCCAGGCGGCCAAGCAGGTAGTGCGTCACCGCGCGGTAGATCGCCCCCGAGTCGATGTAGCGCATTCCCAGCCTGCGCGCGGCCTCGCGCGAAACGCTGCTTTTACCCGAACCGGCGGGCCCATCCACTGCCACTACGATACGCCTTTCGCCCATCAGCCCACGCTCCTCCTGAACGCTCCCGCACGCTCCAAAAACGCACGCCCCTCGGCCCCGTGACGGCCCTCGGCGATGAAGCGCCGTATGTATTCCAGCTTGCCGGTAAGATCGTCGATCGCGCGCACGATATTGGCGGCGTTGGCCGCCTCGATGTCCGTCCACATATCGGGCGAACCCATGGCGATACGGGTGAGGTCGCGGAACCCGTTTCCGATAAACGGCGCCAGGTCCGCGCCGGCGGCCGCGTCGGCGACAAGATCGGCGACGGCGCAGGCCGCAAGATGCGGCACATGGCTCGTTATCGCCACCAGCCGGTCATGCTCCTCCGCCGCGCAGCGCACCGTACGCGCACCGAGGGATGCCCAGAACCGCTCCACGGCACGTATGTCGTCTTCCGCATTTTTTTTCCCGGGGGTGATGATGACGGACGCGCCCCGGTAGAGCGCGCCATTTGAATGTTCATAGCCCGATTTTTCCGACCCGGCCATCGGATGGCAGCCGACGAAGCGCCCCCCCCTGGGATGGGAGTCCGCGAGCGCCACCAGCGGCGCCTTCACGCTCCCCACGTCGATAACAAGGCAACCGCCGAGTTCCGGATTGGCGAGGATTTTTCCAAGCGATTCGATGGACGAAAGTACCGGAGAGGCGATCACCGCCAGGTCCATACCGGCGGGGGATATCTCATCCATGGGAAGCGCGCGGTCGATCATGCCCATGGAAAGCGCCGGCATAATCCGCGCGACGTCGCGCGCGAATGCGGTGATGTTCACGGAGGCGTCGGTTTCTTTCAGGGCCCGGCACAGGGAACCTCCCAGGAGGCCCAGCCCCACAACGGCGACGCGGCGGAACATCAGCGCAGATCCCTGTCCAGCGCGCGCGCGATCTTGCGGATGCGGTCGATCATCGCGACAAGGGTCGGCCCGTCGATGGTCTGCTGGCCGTCGGAATGAGCGTCCTCGGGACGGGGATGCGCCTCGACCATCACGCCGTCGGCCCCGGCCGCGACGAACGCGTACGCCGCCGCCGGCACGTAATCCTTGAGCCCCATGGCGTGGCTCGGATCGCAGAGCACCGGGAGATGACTGAGCGCCTTGATGACCGGCACGACCCCCGCGTCGAGCGTGTTTCGGGTGATATCCTCGAAGGTGCGGATGCCGCGCGGGCAGAGCACCACTTTGCGGTTGCCCTTGGAGAGGATGTACTCGGCGGACATCAGGAACTCGTTGACGGTGGCGCTCATTCCGCGCTTGAGGAGCACCGGCTTGTCGATCTTCCCGACCTCTTTGAGAAGGTTGAAGTTCTGCATGTTGCGCGTGCCGATCTGGAGAATGTCCACGTGTTCGGCGACAACGCCCACGTCGCGCGGGTCCATCACCTCCGTCACAACGGGAAGGCCCGTTTCGGCTTTGGCTTTCGCCAGAAACTTGAGGCCCTGCACGCCGAAGCCCTGGAATGAATAGGGGGATGTACGCGGCTTGAACGCCCCCGCGCGGAATATGTGCGCGCCCGACTCCCGTACCATCCGCGCGTGTTCGATTACCTCGGTCTCGCCCTCGACCGAACAGGGGCCGGCGACGATCACGATGTTCTTCCCCCCTATCTCCACGCCGTCGACGCGGATAATGCTTCGATCGGGCTGCGTCTCGCTCGAAACGAGCTTGAACGGCCTTAAAATGGACTTAACGGACTCAACACCGGCCAGCGCCTCGAGGGGTTGTTCGCGTATCACGTCCTCGTCGCCGATGACCGTTATGATCGTGCGCTGAACTCCTGTTGAGACATGCGGTTCCAGGTTGAGCGATCGTATCTTGTCGACGATATGATCGATCTCTTCCCGGCTGACGTTTGGTTTTAGTACTATAAGCATGACGCGCTCCAGTTGCCGCGGGGTGATGGGTGCGCAGGGAGGACGGCTCTACTTTTCGGCCGGATATGAGCCGAGGATTTTCAGAAAGATAAGGTCTTCCTTCATTTTCTCGACCGCGCTTTTGACGATCGTACTCTCCCTGTGACCGATGAAGTCAATGAAAAAATTGTACTCCCACATCTTTTTCTTGTCCGGGCGCGATTCGATCTTGGTCATATTTATGCCCTCCCTGCTGAACGGACCCAGGAGGTCGTACAGCGCCCCCGGTTTGTCGCGCACGGCGCAGATTATCGAGGTCTTGTCCCTTCCGGTGGGCGTATTGTCGCGTTCGCCTATTACGAAGAAGCGGGTGTAATTCTGCCTCGAGTCCTCTATGTTAGTCGCCAGGACGTTAAGACCGTAGATCTCCGCCGACGCCTGCGAGGTGACCGCCGCCGCGAACTTGTCCCACGCGGCGGTTTCCGCGGCAAGCGAGGTGGAGCTCACGTTGTGAAGCTCCGCGTCCGGCAGGTTTTTCCGTATCCACTCCTTGCACTGCCCGAATGACTGGGGGTGGGAATAGAGCTTCCTGATGTTCTTCATATCCTTCGCGACCGACACCAGGCTGTAGGTCACGCGCAGGTACTTCTCCGCGGTAATCTTGAGCTCTGTGTCCATCAGCTCGTCGAGCGTGTAGGTTACCGCGCCCTCGGTGCTGTTCTCCACCGGCACAACGCCGTAGTCGGCACGGCCCGTCTCCACCTCGACGAACACGTCGTGGATGCTCTTCACCGGCACCCCGGCCGCCGAAGAGCCGAACACCTCGAGCATGGCCGAATGAGTGAACGTCCCGGCGGGCCCCAGGTATGCAACCGTGGGCGGCCGAACGGCGGACGCCGCACAGGCCGAGAGCTCGGCGAATATCTTTTTCACGACATCGGTTGAAAGGGGTCCCGCGTCGAGCGACTCCAGAAATGTCGACATCCGCTTCGCCCTGGCCGCCGAGTACAGC
>CAZEAH010000021.1:0-14314 GCA_964510075.1 uncultured Leptospirales bacterium
ATTTATGCCGGAATACACGACCCGCCTCCAATCAGCTGTTTTATACGCCCGGACACATTCATTGTCTCGCCGACCCGTTCCGCGTTTTTTCTCCGTCGGGGAGTATGATCAGCGGTTCGCCGGACCCGCGACTGAAGTGCGCCCTAAGCGTATGATTCACATACCGTCGGGGGACGAATCGCCGCGACTGGTGGTCGCGCGTCAGCACCCTGCACTCTTCACTCCCCTCCCTGAACTGGAGCACATACGATTCGATTCCGCTCAGCGCGGTCAGGTGTATCGATGCCACCTCGACGAACAGTGTGCGAGGAAAGGCCCTCGGCCGCGAGAATTTCGCGCTGATGGAAGAGGCGACATGGTTGTGTCCGGAAATCCACAGGTCAACCGGATAGCGCTTCATCACCTCCTCGAACCTGGCCGACGCGGCGATGCGCATGCTGGGAAACATCGAAGCGGGAAGCCCGCTTCCCGCCGGCGCCGCATGGCTGACCGTTATCAGTATTTTATCCTGGTTCTCCATTACGAGGTCCCGCCACCAGCGGAAGGTCGAGTGCGAGATTTCGGTCTGCGGCGTTCTTTTTTCATCCGACATCAGTATGATGAGCATGTTCCCGACAGTCACGGCGTAATGGAGCGGCCTGCCGACCGCCTCCAGATAGGCCCCCAGGTCACGCGCCTCGTGATTGCCCGCGATTTCGAACCAGTATGGAATACCGGCCTTCTTGCGCGTCTCCAGAAACCATTTGTAGAAACGCGCCGCGTCTTTTTTGGCGTAGACGATGTCTCCCGCGACTATCGCCATATTCATGCCGGGAAGATTTCGCGCTACGTCATCCACCGCTGTTTCGTAATGAAAGAACTCACTTTCGTCGACCGGCTGAATGTCCGAATGCGCCCATATCCTGAAAAGGCCCGCTCCCGTGTCCCGCTCAATTCCCGTCCGGGGTGACACGGCGCACACCGTGGAGAACACGGCAATCATTGCCGCGCCCAGCACCGTGATCAGCGCTCTCATCGGCGGTTTTTTCCCGCGCTTCATCACCGGGCCGCTCTCCTCAACCCCTGCGGGCCCCCGCTTTTTCCTCGAAACGCTCCGCGACGGCCGGTGATACCGCCCGTAGAAAATCCATCGCCTTCGCGGCCTTCGCCGGTGAGGCGCTTTTCTGATTCTGAATAAAACCGCGAAGGGCTGCCGCCGTCGGGGGATTGACGGGATCAAGGAGGTGCATAAGCACGAGTTGTCTGAAGCGCTCCTCTTCCTTCGCGGCAAGCCCGTTGATCGCAATGGCGCCAAGCCTCGCCTCGAGGGCCCCCGCGTAATGGTCGACAATGGAGGAGTCGCTGAGACGCGATTTTTTCCGTATCAGGCTCAGTACCTCACGGTAGCCGGCCGCGTTTGCCGGGTACTCCGCCATTCGAAAGAGCCACATTGAACAGAGGCGAAGCGCGCCTGATTCCGAGGCCGGGAGTTCCGCCTCGAACTCTCGTCGCGCCGTCTCCGAAAGGTGCGTGCGTGAATAATACACCGCCGTAATGAATTCGGCCACCGTATCGAGCGAACGGTCACCCTCGGTACGTCCAAGCTTCGATTCGATTTCGTAATCGAGCTGCATGTCGCCCGCCGCGACCGGGTCGAAACGGTTATCGTGAAAACCGAAAAGTCCAATCAGCCGTCCGGTATCAGGAAACCGGAAAGCCGCGCCCTCGGCGCATACCGCGATCGCGCCCGCCGTTAGGAGCCCTAGTACCGTCAGCGTAACGATAAATCCTGTGGTACGCCCCGACCTGAGAGATGTCATGATACCGCACCCCGTGTCTTACCGAAATCAGCCCGCCGTTACCTCACAGTGCCGCATGCGTATGGATTATCAGGCTATCCGTTCGGAACAAGCATTATTTATCGTTTTCACCGCCCTTAATCCACTCCTACGACCACACTCAGCGGCTGGCGGATTCCCCCGTGCCTGTCAACGTTCCGAAGACGGAGGATCATGGCCGCGGTCACCTCGACTCCTTTCTGCATGAGCAGGGCGCCGCGTTCCGAATACACGTCCTCCGCGAAAATCATCTTCGGCGCAAGCTGTTCGACCGACACCGGCTTTATCTCATAGAGCTTTTCCTTTTTGAGCACCGCGTCCAGAGCGATTACCATGGCGTCATCATACCATCCTTCTCGCTTTTTCATCTCGACGATCGCGTTAAAGGGTTCAACGCCCGCGCTCACCAGCGTATCGAAGTCGATCGCGACTTTAAGAATACGCGCGCCTTCCGGAATGGATGTCGCCGCGCGGTTTTCCTCGGGGAAGCCGGTGCCGTCATAATGTTTTTCCTGGAAGAGGATCATCTCGGCGATCTTCTCGAGCCGGGGTATCTTCCCCACAAGGTCGGCCCCTGTTCGCGGATGAGAAAGGTACATCCTCTGCTCGACGGCGGAAAGCGGAGAGCCCCGGTAGAACTTGACGAGCGTCTCCTCCGGGATGGTTATGCATCCGATCTGAGAAAGCGTTGCCGCGATCTCCACCTGCCAGAGATTTTTAACGCCGATTTTCCTGCCTATGAGCGTTGCGTACCGTCGTATTCTCGACGCGCGGCTGAAGGCCCCGGGGTTCGCGAGTGACATCATCTCAATCAGCACCTTCATGCTCGCCCCGAGAGTTTTTTCCATCATCTCGCGTTCGGCCGTCACCAGGCGGTACTGCTCTATACCGGCGGTGATCGCGGCAACAAGTATTTCCTGCGGGCACGGCTTGGTAAGCAGCCGGAAGATATTGCCCTGGTTAACCGCCTCGATGGCCGTGTTTATGTCCGCGTATCCCGTCAGCATCATCCGCACCGTAAGGGGGGCGTTCTCGCGCACTCTCTTTAAAAACTCGACCCCGTCCATGCCGGGCATGCGAAAGTCCGATACCACAACCGCAAAGCCTTCAGGAATTAGCGCCAGGGCCGCCTCTCCACCGCCGGCGGTTTCGACATTGAAATGGCGTTGGAGCGATCGCTTCATTGACGACAGGAGGTTCTCGTCGTCGTCGACGAAAAGTATTCTCTCTTCCATTTGTGCCTCCGGAGAAACAGAATTTCTCACCATGGCCCTAGCGCTCGTGAAAGCATCCGGCGCCGACAGGTGCTGGAAGAGTATCAGAATATTCCAATAAAGTAAAATATTTTATACGATTCGATACAGACTGAGGCGTTACGCGGAATTATGAATGCTTCTTCGAGAGTATTTTTTTTACGTATTTCGATACTTCCAACGCATCAAAGGGCTTATGCAGATAATAAGCGTTCCGTTCTCTCGAATTACGGCGTTTCCTGAGCGGAGAGGATGTCGAAAGATACAGAACCGGGATATTGAACTCCTCAATGATCTTTCTGCCGCCGTTGCTCCCGTCCCCGGTATCGCCCATCTGGTCATCGATCAGAACGAGATCGGGTTTGGCGGATGTAATCTTTCCCATCGCCTCCTCGAAGCTGTAGGCAATGGTCGTCTGTGAATATCCTGAACCGCGGAGAATGCAGTCTATATCCATAGCCACGATTCTTTCGCGTTCAACAACCAGTATTTTTTCCGATGCCATACTTTCCATGTACGCTTTACCGATGCACGCTTCTGGAACTTTGTCGGCATTCCCCTGAAAAAACTTCAGCACATTTCGCGTAAAGTATCGTCAAAAAATAATGAGGAGAAATAGGACATTTCCGCGGATGGACCGGCGATGAATGCCCGGGGCGGGATCGGCGCGCTTCCCCGCCCCGGTGCCCGGTCAGAACATCGCGGAAACGCGCTTGATGTCTGCCTTCGCCTCGGCAACCATGCGCTCCAGAAGCTCCCTGCAGGTGGGTATGTCGCGAATAAGGCCGATCGACTGTCCTACCATCATCGAGGCGATGTCGACATCGCCGGTCTCCCATGCCTCCTTTACCCTCTTTCCCGATATCAGCGGCAGGAGTTCCTCGAAACGACAGCTCTTCGCCTCGAGCTCGAGGACATCGTTTACCGTCTTATTTTTTAAAGCGCGGCCCTGCAGTCCTATCGACTTGCATATAAGCGTCGTTTCGAATTCCTGTCTCCTGATTATTTCCTGTTTGATATTATCGTGAATCCGGCATTCTTTGGTCGCCATGAATCGGCTGGCCATCATAACCCCCGAGGCCCCCAGTGCGAGCGCCGCCGCCATGGTCCTCCCGTCGGCGATGCCGCCCACGGTTACGACCGGTATTTTTACGCTTTCGACGATTCGCGGGGTGAGCACCATTGTGGTAACGTCGTCGTTGAGCGGATGTCCGCCTTCCTCTATACCGGCTGCGTAAATCCCGTCATAGCCCGCCTTCTCGGCATGCACGGCGTGGCGGACCGAGCCTACCTTGTGGAACATCTTGACGTTCGCCTTTTTAAGCATGTCCACAAATTCCGGCCCGCATGATTTGTCTATCGGCGCCCCCGATATCTCGAGCCCCGCCACTTTCTCTTCCGCGCATACGCGAAGGTACATCTTGTGGTGCTCGGCGGAGATATGGACCGATGGAAGGATTGTCACGTTGACCATGAAGGGTTTATCGGTTAGTTTTCTCGTCTGCCTGATGGCCGCGCGGAAATCTTCCTCTGTTTCGTAATTGCCGGCGGTAAGGTTACCCATACCTCCCGCGTTCGAAATCGCGGCGCACATCTCGGGCTTGCAGATCCACATCATCGCTCCGCATATAATCGGGTAGTCGATACCGAACATCTCGGTAATTGCCGTCTTCATACACTCCTCCTGATACGGTATGGGTTTTAAAGCACCCGGGGGCCTCCGGTATACGCGGAGGATTCCGTGGCACACATGAACATAACAGTGTTATGTTATTAAAATGGCAAGGAAAAATTTCAACAGGCCCGTTTTTATTCACACCCTCGCCCTCGACCGGAAGCCCGATTCGAGCGGGATTTTTATCATGTTAAACAACCCGGGTACGATACGGCCTTCTTGACACCCCCGCACCGCCGTGCTAGTATCCGAGCGCTGAACGATACGAAAGGTCCGGTTCCCGCCATGGAAGAAAAAAAACGCCGATCGGCAAGGATTGCGGTGGTTGAAGATGAAATTATTATAGCCGCCGATATCAGGAATATGCTTGTTAAAGAAGGATACGATGTCGTTGCCACGATTCATTCCGGCGACGAGGCGGTCGAAAAGCTACCCGGGCTCAGGCCGGACCTGGTGCTCATGGATATTATTCTGGGCGGGAACATCGACGGGATCGAGGCCTCTCTCGCTATACGCTCAACCATCGATGTCCCAATAGTGTTCCTTACTGCACATTCCGACCAGAGGACGCTTGACCGCGCCAAGCAGACGGGGCCGTACGGCTACATCCTTAAACCCGTCAACCGCAACGAGATTATCTCGACCATAGAGACCGTACTCTACCGGCACGATCTCGAAAGCCGCCTGCGCGAGAGGGAAGAGGCGCTGAGAGCCTCCGAAGAGAAACTCTCCAGGGCATTCAGCTTCAGCCCCAGCGCTATCAGCATCACCAGAATGTCCGACGGAGTGTTCATAGACGTCAATGAAAGCTTCCTCGCGCTGTACGGGTTCTCGCGCGAGGAGGTAATCGGTGTGAGATCCCTGGACGCGAAAATCTGGCCGCATCACGAGGAGAGGGAGCGTTTTATCGCGGCGCTCATGAAAAAAGGGTCACTTCGCGACCGGGATGTGACCATTACCACCCGAAACGGCATTCAGCGGCTGGCGTCCATGTCGGCGACTCTGATCGACATCGCCGGAGAGACGCACGTGCTAACCGTGCTTAACGACATAACCGAGCGAAGGAAAATCGAGGATGCCCTCAGGGAAAGCGAGGAGAAGTATCGCCTTCTTTTCTCTTCAGTTTCAGACGCGATCATAATTTTTTATATCGACACCCTTCAAATCATCGATGCCAATTCCTCCGCGCTAGCTCTCTACGGATACACTATCGAAGAAATGCACTCGATGACGATCGCCGACCTCTCCGACGCTCCCTCCGAAGACCGTGCCGAATTCCTCGCCCGGCTCGGCGGCGAGGAGAAAACCGCGCGGATGCAGAACCACCGAAAGAAGACAGGCCTCGTGTTTCCCGTCGAGGTATCCGGAGGCATCTTCACGCTCAACCATCGCGAAATCGGTATCGCGATGATTCGCGATATCACGCGGCGCAAACAACTGGAGGAGGAGCTTGTTCGAACGCAGAAATTCGAGGCTATCGGCATTCTCGCCGGCGGCATCGCCCACGATTTCAACAATCTCCTCACCGCCATATCCGGCAATGTAGCACTGGGTAAAATGATTGCGAATCCCGAGGACGAGCTCTACGAGAACCTCCTCGAAATAGAAAAGGCCTCAAACCTGGCGAAAGACCTTTCCTTTCAGCTTCTTCATTTCGGCCGCCTGTCCAAGCCTGTTATCGACACAATATCCATGGACGAGGTCCTTCGCTATACGGCGACAAAAACGTCTCTGCCGGAAAACATCACGCTGTCGCTCGACATCGAGGACGGGCTCTGGCCTGCCAGGGTGGACGCGGGCCAGATACAACGTGTCATCGGATATATCGTTACCAACGCGATCGAGTCCATGCCGGACGGGGGCACGATCCGTCTCATAGCGGGCAACTCCACGGTCGACTCGCGACACGACCTGCCGCTCAAGACGGGAAGATACGTTCGCGTCAGCATAGCCGATCAGGGGAACGGTATCCCCGCCGAGAACCTCGCGAGGATATTCGATCCCTATTTCACCACCAAGACCACGTACGCTGAAAAGGGAATGGGGCTCGGACTTTCCCTTACCTACTCGATCATCAAGCGCCACCACGGCCATATAAGCGTCGAATCGACCGTCAATGCCGGCACTACCGTCACACTGTACCTTCCGGCCGCCGAACAGGCCTGATGCGTATTCAGCCCGTAATGGTGAATTCGTGCTTCCCGTGGATTCTGGAATGCTCTATCTTGATGCACTTTGACTGTACGACCCCGAGACCGGCGGCCCTGGCCTTCTCCGCGGACTCCCGGTGCGCTAGCCCCAGCTGCATCCATACCGTTCCAGCCCTGACTCTTATGGCCTCGTCGACAATGCCCGGAATGGCCTCCACCGTACGAAAAATATCAACCACATCGATCTTTTCCGGCACCGAGGCGATGTCGGGATAAGACTTTTCCCCCAGTATTTCCTTCTTTCCGGGATTGACCGGAATGATTTTGTACCCCTTTTCCTTCAAATACGCGCCGACCTTATAGCTGTCTCGCTCCGGATTGTCCGAAAGTCCGACGATGGCGACGGTCTTCATCTCTTCCAGTATTCTCCGTATCTCCGGGTCAGCCGGATTCGAATCGGGCATTTCACAGGCGGTTTTTTCCCGCATTGCACACCTCCATATTCGTTGAATGAATTATTTATCGTTCGGGTTCGCGCCATTATCCGAGTATATAATCACTCCTCACCGGGCTCCAGCAATCGTAGACCACACAGTCCCCACCCTCCGCCACCGCCGCGTGGGCGCATCCGGAGGGAATCGTCACCGTTTCCCCGGCCTCCATAAGCTTTTCACTTTCCCCGAGCCTGAATCTCAGTCGTCCCGATATCACCACCGTAATCTGCTCGTGGGGATGCGAATGCTCGGGGACCACCGCCCCTTCCCGTATCCGTACGAATGTCACCATCACCTTTTCCAGATGGACCGACCGCATCAGCACGCCCGGGGCTATCTCTTTCGATGGAAGGTCTGAAATCGTCGCGAAATGATTCATGGCGGCCTCCGGTGTCCGGTGCAATGAGTTCAGGCGGATAACGGGTTCACGCCGGAGACGTATGTTTCCCGGAAGTCTACATGACGGCCGCGTAACCTACCGGTCCTCTTTCCTCATGCCCTGCAGATATCGTTTGATCTTGTTTCGTATATAATCCGGCATTTTAATGCCTATGTGCCGGAGCCTGAGCTCGTACTTGTCGAAAGAGCGTATGTGCTGTGAGGTGGTGACGAAGATCCTGAAATACGACCGGATGCTTCCTTCGATCTCGCTTCGAAACTCGTGGTCCTGATTGAGCATATCCTCAACCGGGGCGATGACCCGGTAATTAACGGGCCTGCAAATCGACCGGTACGCCACGAAACGCTGGAGCGTCTCGGACTCGTAGTCGCGCTCGACGATGCCCCGCTCCACGGTGTTGAGGTCGATGCAGTCGACGATCTCGAAGCTGTATTCTCCGCGCAGGGCCTCATCGAGCAGATCGCGCGCGCTTTTATAATTGTCGCACGAACGCAGATCGCTGTCGCATTCCTCTCCGCACCTCAGGTACAGCACGAAATCGATATCCGAGCTCGGCTGGGAGAGGCCGACATTGACCGAGCCGACGATGTCCATGGCGATGTTCTCGTTGATGCGCTCCTCGATGAGGCGCGCGACCCTTTCCATCCTGTCGACGCGTTCGTCGGTTTCGGGCGTCTGAAACATCCTGAAAAACTGTTTGATCTCGTTAAACAGCCGTATTTCCGGGATATGGGAATATTTTCTGATCTTGCTGTCGAAGTTTTCCCTGCGCGTCAGTGCCTCGTGGCGTGATGCGTCGATGATCTTCCTGCGCCATTTCCCGCGCTGCCTGGTGTGCTCGACTACATCGTAAATGCGGCCGTCGGCCATTTTCCTCAACTCTATTTTCGCGACGGAACGCCCTTCAAGTTCGATCTGATAGAAAAACCCGCCTTCCAGTACGTCACCGGTTATTCCAGTCACCTCGCCGAACGGTGACGGATTGAGGTGAATCGTCCCCTCGCTGATTTCCATGCCCCAGTCGTTGTGGATGTGTCCCGTAAGGCAGAGCAGTACGGGGTTCGCGTCACAGTAGGTCCGAAGCGCCGGCGAGCCCGAGGGACCCATAAAACTCAGCCTGTCGTGGATACCGTGCGCGGGCTGATGGGAGACAATGATATCCGGCCGCACCTCCGTAAAGAAACGGTTCATCTCATTCTCGCTGTCGTCGGTTCCGATGCCCGCCCTGTAGCGGACGATGTATCGTTCCGGTATTCCCGCGGTCCAGATGTCAGCCCCCCCGTATCCCGCGACCAGAAGTCCTTCAATGTCGTAATGGTGCAGATGAAGGTCCCGCTCGTGCAATGAGGTATACTTGAGGTCCATGTCGTAATTGCCCGGAAGGCACAGCACCTGCGAGTTCTGCTTGAGCGATACGACGTTTTCGAGCACCTTGTACTTCTGCTGCATGACGCGGCGAGCCCGGATGGTGTATTGCTGGTATGTGGTTCCCTTCTCCTGTATTTCGTCGGGAACGTCCGGCATCTCAAGCAGCTGGTCCACGAAGTCCTCGATGATCATGTCGTCGTGCTCCATGCGCCTCCGGAGGGCGTGAAAATACGACTGAAGCTCGTGATAGGTGATGGCCGTGTCCATGCTGTAGAACGGGATGTCGATAAGGTCGCCCGAGATTATATACAGGTCGGCGACCGTCTCGAACAGTAAATCTTTCACCTGCTCGAACGCGCCGTGGATGTCCGTCAGATAGATGACCTTCATATAATCGGCCCCCTTCAGCGCCGGCCATGCCTTCGCACAATGGTGATCGCTCCAAGTGTGGCAAGAAGTGCCATGGCGAAATACAGCACGATGTCGCCCGCCGCCGAATAAAAGGTAGTTCGATTCATGGAAAAATCAATATCCCCCGCCAGATAACCGTTTTTCAGGATTGGAATCGACGCGGCCACCCTCCCCAGCGGATCGACCAGCGCGGTATAACCGGTGTTCCCGGCGCTGACGAACCAGATACCGTTTTCGACCGCTCTGAAGGTGGCGTTGGCGAACCCCTGCATGTGCCCTTTGTACGTATGCGTCCATCCGAGGTTGGTGATGTTGATGAAATAATCGGCGCCCTCCGCCCGATAGCGGCGGCACAGCCTGTGGAAGATGCCCTCATAACAAATGAGAGCGCCGAATCGCCTGCCCTTCACCTCGAACAGGCTGGGAGCCGACCCCGGAACGAAGCTCGAAGCGCCGAAGCTTTCGGTGATGCGCTTGATGAACGGAAACCACTTCTCATATGGAAACCACTCGCCGAAGGGCACCAGGTGGATCTTCGGGTAGGTCTGTACCGGCTCCCCCTCCTCGCTGATGAGAAGTGCGTTGTTTTGAGGATATATCCTCCGGCCGTAGCGATCCTCCAGAATACCGATCTCGCCTGTCAGAAGCGGCCTTTTGCTGTCCCGCGCCACGTTGAGCACCTCACCGGTGAAAGGGTTCATGGCGCCCGTACGGAAATTATACGAGATGAGCTCGAGGGTGGCGGATTCCGACCAGACGATAAAATCGGGCGATTCCCTCATCGCAAGGCCGGTAAGACGCTTGAGTTCGGCAAGATACATGAATTTGTTGCTGTTCCACGCCTCCCACGGATCGATGCAGGACTGCACCATTGCCAGCCTGAGCTTGTCCCCTGCGGCCGTGGAGGCGGGCTGAGCCATACGCAGTGTGCCGTACGATATCGATAGCGCCACGAGCGCAAGTGCCGAAACCATGCGCCTGAATGCCGGAATTGATGTCATCCGCCGGAAAGAGAACTGCGCGGAAAACAGCGCGCGGGCGAAATCCGCCGCTACCGTGGAGAAGAGAATCATGATGAATGTCACGCCGAATATTCCGACGATTGACGATATTTGGACCAAGGCCGTGAACGGAAATTGTGAATAGCCCCAGTAGGTCCATGGAAAGGCGAGGAACCCGATTGATTGAATTCCGTCCACCACTATCCATACCGACGGAAAGATGATCGGCCTCAACCGTTCGAAGCGGCGCGCGAGATATTCGGCCGCGAGGATCTTTGAGGCGAATACCACGGCGAGCGCCGGGATGACGAAGGCCAGAATGATGATGTCCCCGCCCGGGATCTTGTTGCCGAAATCGCCGATCCAGTGGTAGGTGAGGAATATCCCAAGGGCACCGGCCATAAACGACGAGGAATACACCCGTCTGAAATCGACGTCACGCACGTGGGCAAAAAGCGGAACGAGCGCGAACCACGCGAAGAACGGAAATCCCTTCAGAAACCACAGGTCGTAGGAAGGGAAAGAAAGAAACATCAGGGCACCGGTGGACAGATAGTAGTGCCGGCGGCACCATCGCGCCATTTTTCGTATCATCCTTCACCGCCGATAAGATTTTCAAATTCTTCCTCGGTAAGTACGCGGACACCTAAGCCGCGCGCCTTTTCGAGTTTTGACCCGGCATCCGGACCGGCAACCACATAGTCCGTCTTTTTGCTCACCGAGCCGGCGGCCCTGCCGCCCAGGCTTTCGACAAGGGACTCGGCCTCTTCACGCGTTCTGCGTTCGAGCTTTCCCGTAAACACGAAGGTCTTTCCGGCAACTCCCTCGAGCGAACGCGCTTCAACGACCTCGTCCTCCACGACGAGACCTGCCGCGCGCATATCGTCGATAAGTTTCCGGTTTTCCGGGGCGCGGAAGAACTCCTGCACGGATTCCGCCACCCCGGGGCCCACCTCGTTGATCGCCATCAGCTCGTCCGCGCTGATTGCGAAAAGTTTATCAAGCGAACCCACGCTTCTGGCTATCACCTTCGCGACGTGTTCCCCCACGTTCCGTATGCCCAGGGCGCGCAGGAAGAACGAGAGTGGAATCCGTTTCCGTTTCTCTATCGAGGCGAGTATCTTCTCGGCGAGTCTGTCGCCCATGCGCTCCACGGCACGCAGGTCCTCGGCGGAGAGCCGCAGTATATCGGCCGCGCTCCTCACGATACCCGCGTCGTAGAGCCGCTGTACGAGCTCCGGGCCGAAGAATTCTATGTCCAGCCCATCCTTCGAGACGAAAAATCGAAGCCGTTCCTGGCGTTTCGCCTCGCAATTGTCGTTTACGCACCGGATATAAATCTCTTCTCTTCGGAGCGGTACTCCGCAGGAGGGACACAGCTGCGGCGCTTTTATCGGCCTTTCGTCGCCGGTGCGTTTTTCCGGAAGCGCCGCAAGCACTTTCGGAATGACGTCTCCCGCCCGTATGACTTTAACGGTATCGCCTATCCGCAAGTCGAGCCTGGATATCTCGTCGAAATTATGGAGCGTCGCCCTTTTAACCAGCACTCCGCCGATATTGATCGGATCGAGGTTGCCGACCGGAGTGATTACGCCGGTTCGGCCTACCTGGTAATCGACTGAATTGAGTACGGTGATGGCCTCGCGCGCCGGAAACTTCCAGGCCGTCGCCCAGCGCGGCGCCTTGCTGGTTGAACCCAGGCCTTCCCTGAGCGCGAAATCGTTAACTTTTACCACAACGCCGTCGATGTCGTAGCCGAGAGAGTGCCTGTTCTGCATCCAGTATTCGTAAAACGCGCGAACTGTATCGAGATCCCCTATTTCAAACTTATCCGGGCACGGAAGGCCCGCCGACCTGAAGAAATCGAACATCGAACGCTGATCGCCTATCGCGGGTCCGCCGCTTATTTTTCCAATACCGTACAGAGCGATACTCAGTTCCCTTTCCGCCGTTACGCGCGGATTGAGCTGTCTCAAAGAGCCCGCGGCGGCGTTGCGCGGATTTGCGAAAGGCTGCTCCCCTCGTTCCTCCCTTTGACGGTTTAATCTTTCGAATTCTTCGTGCCGCATGTACACTTCGCCGCGAACAGTAAGATATTCAGGCGACTGTACGGCATTAATTTCGGCCGGGACGGCTTTTATCGTCGAAATATTCGCCGTTACGTCTTCCCCTACCTCGCCGTTACCGCGGGTGGATCCCTGCACAAAATGACCCGACCGATACAGGAGCTCGACGGCAAGCCCGTCGAACTTGAGTTCCACCGAGTAGATTATTTCCGATTCGTTGCCGGCCGCCTTTTTTATCCGTGCGTCGAAATCCGCAAGCTCTTCCGCGCTGAACACATTCCCCAGGCTCTGCATCGGCGGATCGTGCCGTACCTCGGCGAAAGTGCTCGATACGGCGTCGCCCACTTTCGATGTAGGGGAGTCAGGCCTTCGCAGTTCAGGATGACTTTCTTCAATCGTTACGAGTTCACGCACGAGCTCGTCGTACGACGCGTCGTCGACAAGCGGAGTGTCCAGCGTATAGTAATGATAGTTGTATTTTTCAATAAGCGTTATGAGCTCGTCATAACGCTCCTTTATGTTTCGTTTCGCCTTCATTACGTGTTCCCGTTTGTATCTATATGAACGACCGGCCGATTACTACTAAAAATACGGTTATATACCGATGACGGCATGCGCGTCTCATGCAGAGTCCCCTGTATGTCCTATGATCTATTCAGGAAGTGATTACTGTAACGTCCGTGGGGCTCGAAGTCAAACCCTTTTGTTTTCAATCCTCAAGCCTGAAGCGTACGGGGAGCCTGATCCGGCAGCGCATGGGGACCCGGTCCTTCGTGAGGGCCGGGCGGAAGCGGATGCCCCGCGCCCAGTCGATCACCGCCGCGTCGAACTCGCGCCCGAGCGAGCGGACTATCCGCCCGAATACCACCGTGCCCGATTCGTCGATACCGAGCTCGATGACCACCACCCCCTCCACGCCGGCCTTGCGCATGGAGTCGGGATAGCGCGGCAGACGGCTGAACACCGGCCGGGGCGGAAGCGCCGTGTCCGACAGCGCCTCGTAGCTCCCGTCCTCCGAGCCGAACTCCTGCGGCCTCTCCTCGGGAAGCTTCGCCTCCGGGGCGGCGGCGTCCGCGACCGCTATGTCCGCCTGCGTCTCCATGCGCGAGAGCCGGAGCTCCACCATCTCGAAGGCCTCGAACGCGGCGAAGTCCCCGGTCTCGAACGTCTCTCTCCAGCGTACGACGAAGAGCATGGCAAAGAGCAGCGCGAACGATACCAGCGACCAGAGCAGAGGCGGCCTGAGGCGCACGTAGCGGACGATTCTACCGGGGAAGGCCAGCGCCGCGCTCATCGCCCCTCCTTCCGCGAAAGAAGCACGATGGTGTACACGCCGGCCTCCCTGAGCGTCTCCATCGCGTCGTTCACCCGGCGGTACGGAAGAGCGGCGTCCGCGCCGATCATCGCCCGCACGTCCGGGTTGTCCGCCGCGCGGTACTTCGCCGCCCGGTACAGCGCCTCGCGGTCCATCCGCTCGCCGCGCACGTAACAGTCGCCGCGCGCGTCAAGCCACACGTGGAAGTACTTCTTCGCGCCGCTCTCGGTCGCGCGCGCCTCCGGCAGGGAGACCGGGACGTTCCGCTCGATATCGATCGTGCTGGTAAGTATGAAAAACACCAGAAGTATGAACGCGATGTCCGCCATCGACGGCAGCGGAACGATCCCCTTCGGCCTGCGCC
>CAZEAH010000022.1:0-4913 GCA_964510075.1 uncultured Leptospirales bacterium
GTATATGGCGGCCGAACAGAAGGATAAATACGATAAAATCTTCATACGGCGTTAGGATGAGCGTCGGGAGGCAGCATGTTTAAGAAAATCCGCGAGCGAAGCCTGCATCTGGTTATCTTCGCCTTTTTTACGGGACTTTTCCTCGGAGTTAACCTCTCGTTCAGGGCGGAGGCCCTGGAGCCGGCCCACAGCTATCTGGACTACTTTCACCAGGTATATCAGATAATCCGGACCGAGTATGTGGATACAGTGGAGACGAAAAACCTGTTCTACGGCGCGATCCGAGGCATGCTTCAGGCGCTGAACGATCCGTTTACGCGCTTCCTGAACGAGGAGGATTTTGCGGAACTCAGGGAAGAGACGACGGGAAAGTTCGTGGGGGTGGGCATCGAAATCACAATGAAAGACGGCGAGATCGTGGTGATATCCCCCATCGATGATACCCCGGCAATGAAAGCCGGCATAAAGGCCGGTGACAGGATAACAAGGATCGACTCGAGCGAGCTGAAAGACAAAAGCCTGGCGGAGATCATCAAGCTGATACGGGGACTTCCCCATACGAAAGTCAGCCTGACCGTAGTGCGCGAGGGATTCGACGATCCCATTACCTTCGACCTGGAGCGCATGCCGATAAAGATCGACGCCGTCAGCTACGCCATACTGAAGGAATACAATACAGGTTATATTAAGGTCAAAACCTTCAGCACCGACACCTCCCGCGAGATAGAGAAGGCTCTTGGCGAGTTCAACGCAAAGGGGATACAGCGGGTCATTGTGGACCTTCGATGGAACCCGGGCGGACTGCTCGATCAGGCGATTGCCATGTCCGAGCTCTTTCTTGACAAGGGGAAAACGATCGTATCGACGAGGGGGCGCGAGGGTTCGGGAAATTTCAAGGAATACCTCGCGGAGAGGCCGGCGCTCTACGGGGCCGCGCTTGTGGTGCTCGTAAACAAGGGGAGCGCGTCCGCTTCTGAGATTTTCGCGGGTGCGATTCGGGATAATGGTCGCGGACGGCTGGTGGGGGAAAAGACCTTCGGCAAGGGCTCGGTGCAGAAGTCGTACAATCTCAACGAGAAAATCGGTCTTGCCCTGACAATTGCGAAGTACTACACCCCGTCGGGGGTTTCAATTCACGGGAAGGGTATTGAACCGGATTTCACGGTGTCGTCAGAAAGCTTTCCCGATGCCGACAGGAAAAATGTCAACGCGATCTATCGCGAGAAATTGGTCGACGAATTCCTGAAAACGCACAAGGGGTATACGCCCGAGAACAGGAAGGAGTTTATTGAGTTCCTCAAGGCCCGGAACCTTGCGATAGGCGAGAAAAGCGCGAATTATATCCTGAAAAGCGAGGTGAACCGGTTCGTCAAACAGCCGCTCTACGACCTCGAATTCGACGCGCAGTTAAAAAAGGCGATTGAAGTTGTCGGCACACAAAATTGAGATAACGGGCCTCGGTCTGGAGAGTTCGTGCGACGAGACTTCAGTTTCGGTGGTTATCAACGGGCGCGCGATACTCTCCAATCTCGTTTTCAGCCAGATAGACCTTCATAAAGATTTTTTCGGTGTGGTGCCTGAAATCGCATCGCGCGCCCACCTTGAAGCGATCAACGGTCTTGTGGACGGCGCCCTCAAGGAGGCGGGCAAAGGCTTCGGGGATCTGGATTACGTAGCGGCGACACAGCGCCCCGGCCTTGTGGGTTCCCTCCTGGTGGCCCTGCAATCGGCAAAGGCGATATCCTATGCAATGAACATCCCCTTGATCGCGGTCAACCATCTCGAGGCCCACCTGTACGCTCCGTTTCTGGAGGGACGTGAGCCGGAGTACCCATACATAGGCCTTCTGGTGTCGGGCGGTAATACCGCCCTGTACGAGGTCCGCGGGTGCGGTGATTATCGGCTTATAGGTAAAACCGTTGACGACGCCGTCGGTGAGGCGTTCGACAAGGTCGCCAAGGTGCTGGACCTTGGATATCCCGGCGGGCCTGTTGTTGAACGGCTGGCCCGTACGGCCGTGCGGAGAGAGAAGCTTTTCCCCAAAATTCTGCCCGAACCCGGAGATGATTATCGCTTTTCGTACAGCGGATTGAAAACGGCGGTTGTCCAGTATCGGAAGGCCCATCCGGAAGAGAACGCTGCGGAAATGGCGCACGCTTTTCAGGAGCGCGCGCTCGAGATACTCGTGCGCCGCGTGTATGCCGCGTCGCGTGAATTCGGTATTCCCAGAATAGTCGTTGCGGGAGGGGTTGCGGCGAACGGGCGTCTACGCGAGATGCTGGCCGAGGCTCGTTCGGAAGGGGAGGAAGTTATCGTCGCGTCGCCGGTACTCTGTACCGATAACGCTGCGATGGTGGCGGGTATTGCCTATCATTACTTCCGTCGGGGGCTCTACAGCCCGCTCGATATCGACGTGCACGCCAGGGCCTGACGCTCACGCCGAGCAGCAGCGATCCTTGCCCTGAATTTTGGCCTTGTACATAGCCCGATCGGCAAGGTCGAGGAGTATGAAGGCGTCTTTCATCGACTGGTCGAGTTCGGCGATGCCGATGCTTACGGTAACCCCCTCGGGCAGCGCGTCTTTTTTTGAAGTGGCTTCCTTTATCTCCCGGGAGATTTTCTTTGCGATCTTCATGGCGTTCTGTCTTGGGGTGTGAGGCAGGACCACGAGGAATTCCTCTCCGCCGTATCGGCCGACGGAATCGATTTTCCGTATGCAGCGCATAAGGGTGGCCCCGATCAGAGAGAGCACCCTGTCGCCGACCTTGTGCCCGTAGAGGTCGTTGAACCGCTTAAAGTTGTCAATATCTATAAAGAGCACCGAGAGTGGAAGGCTGTAGCGTCGGGCCCTGTGGAATTCGCGGTCGAGATCGTTTTCGATGTACTCGTGCGTATATGTTCCTGTAAGACCGTCGCGCGTTGCGGCCTCGATAATACCGGCCATACTGTCCTTAATAAATACAGCGACGTCCGTTCCGGTGGTGCTAAAGTGGTCGACGACGGCCGTCTTCAGGCTTATGGGCCTGCCGAGCAGGCGGGAAAGTTCCTTTCTGTTTTCGGTAATGCTATGCCAGAGTTTTTTTGCTTTTTCTTCGGTGGTTTTATAATGGAATATGCTCTCCAGTAAAACGGAAAAAGGAGAATCCGTTTCATGGCGCAGCGATTCTATGACGAAACTGATTACCGTATCGTCGTTGAAATCGGACAGGATGTCCAGCTCCATGTACTCTTTGGTCTGCAAGATTCTGTTTTTCATGCACGCACCTGTCGGCGCAACGGGCGAGAATGAGGTATTCCGCCCAATGAAAAATACCTTATAAAAAAGGGGCGGACAATCGACAATCTATTCAGCAGCATAGAGGCGGGAGAATGTCAATAGAATTTTAACCATAAAGCGACACTCCCGAACCGTTGCCGAACGCAAGAAGGATTTCTCTGTTCGGGTTTTATGAATATCTTTACATTTTATACTTTCCGTATACAGGATGTGTGTGATATTCACGTCGGACGGCATCCATGCAATGAGGGGCAGGATTCGGTATACTGAGCTCATAATGCCCTCACAGCCCGCGCGCAGATAAAAGGTTCGGACATGGCCAGAAAAGTGACATACAACAACCTGATCGACATCTGCATCCAGATGGAAGAGAACCCTGACCTGGCGGGGAACGCCCGGGAGATGTTCAGACGCCTCCTGTCGGATTATTTCTTTAAGAGCGATGTCTACGACAGCAAGAAAGTGGCTTTTCTGATCGAGAATTTGTCACTTCCGGATTTTCTCGGTGAACACCGTTCACTCATTGAAGTCGATATCGACAGATTGAGGGCGTTCATCGATGGCGATACCATCAATGATTCGCTGTCAGGCAGGATAATGATAACCGCGGATTATCTTAAGGCCTTCTACCCCCATCATCCGCCGGCGTTCAATAAGCTTCCGCCTGATGTGCGCGAGGAGCTTCTTCAGAGGGTGAAAGAGCGGAACCGGCTGATAAGCGACGCGTTTGAAAAGATAATGACAGATCGCGAGGCGGACCGTTCGAGAAAGGTGATTACCCTGGTCGCGCTGATATTAAAAAATATTCACCGCAAAACGGGACTGCCGCTCAATCCCCCGGCGGAACCCGCTGAAACGATAATTCGTAAGCTATTCAAAAATTGCGACGAGATCTTCAATGCCAAACAGCGCCAGCTTGCCGAGCTGAACGATGACACGAAGATAAAGGAAATAATAAAGACATTCTTTACGGTAAAAAAATTCCAGGACCTTGCGGGAATAACGAAGCTGTTCAAGGCGGAGCTTGACCGCTATCGCAAGAGGGCGCTCAGGGGATGACGGGCGCTCAGAGCCCGCCGTTTTGGCGCGATGAATAGTAATAATAGAGTATCAGGTCGACAAGAACGAGGATGCCGACCGCTATATAAAAGAATATGACCCAGTCGATACCCGTGAGTATCTTGTTTATTATGCCGCACACATAGCCCGCCAGCACCAGCCAGAGGAAGAGTTTGGATTTCGCCCTTACATCCTTCAGCTTAATTGATTTATATATTGAAGCCGGCCAGGAAGCGCCGAAACAGACCAGCATTAGAGCCTCGAACATCGTATTCCTCCTGAATATGATCAGCTGACAGTAAAACAGGAAGGCGGAGTATTCCAACCCCGCCTTCCAATACAGATACCTTAAATCGGTCTTACTTTATAAAACCCAGAGCCTTTCCGATGACCGGGGAAAGCTTTACGACCGCCCCGGAGAAGACCACCGAAACCATGCTCATAAGCTTAAGAAGAATATTCAGGGACGGGCCGGATGTGTCTTTAAAGGGGTCGCCGACCGTGTCGCCGATAACCCCTGCCTTGTGGGCATCGGAACCCTTTCCGCCGTAGTTGCCCTTCTCGATGAACTTCTTGG
>CAZEAH010000022.1:4923-14062 GCA_964510075.1 uncultured Leptospirales bacterium
TGGCGGCGGTGGGAAGCATCGAAACTAGAGCAGGGGCGCGATGACCAGCGCGACGATGGTCATCAGCTTGATCAGAATGTTCATGGACGGGCCGGAGGTGTCCTTGAACGGATCGCCGACCGTGTCACCGACGACCGCAGCGGCATGGACGGGAGAGCCCTTGCCACCGTAGTTACCGGCTTCGATGAACTTCTTGGCGTTGTCCCATGCGCCGCCCGCATTATTGAGCAGGCAGGCGAGGGAGAAACCGCAGGCAAGCGAACCGGCCAGAAGGCCCATAACACCGGCGACGCCGAGCACGAGGCCCACGGCAACGGGGACGATGAGCGCCAGGAAGGACGGGACGATCATTTTGCTCTGAGCGCCCTTGGTCGAGATTTCGACGCAACGGGCGTAATCCGGCTTCTGCGTTCCCTGCATGATGCCGGGGAACTCCTTGAACTGACGGCGGACTTCCTCGACCATGGCGCCCGCCGCGCGGCCGACCGCCTTGATCGTCATGGCACAGAATACGAAGGCCATCATGGCTCCAAGGAACAGGCCGCAGAGAACGAGCGGATTCATGAGAGACATGTCATATGCCGCGGCGAAATGCTTGATCTGGGCGGTATGCGCCACAACGTCGAAATCGCTGGCGATGACGCCTTCGGGCAGTTTGTGATAAAATTTTACCGCTCCCACCTGGAAATAGCCTTCAGGGGAGGTGACGGCGTATTTGCCGATCCATATCTTGACTTCTTCGATATACGCGGAAAGAAGCGCCATGGCGGTAAGGGCGGCCGAACCAATCGCAAAACCCTTTCCGGTGGCCGCGGTGGTGTTGCCCAGCATGTCGAGGGCGTCGGTCCTCTTGCGGACTTCCGGAGGAAGGTGGCTCATTTCGGCATTGCCGCCCGCGTTGTCGGCGATGGGACCGTAGGCGTCCGTGGCCAGCGTTATGCCGAGTGTGGCGAGCATGCCGACCGCCGCGAAGCCGATGCCGTACAGGCCGTAGTTCGCGCCCTGGGTAAATCCGCCGGCCGAGGCGTAGGCGATGATGATTCCGACCACAATGGTAACCACGGGAATGCCGGAGGAGAGCATACCGGTCGAAATACCGTCAAGAATACCGGTTGCGGGCCCCATGGTGTGCTGTTTGGCGATGCCCTGGGTGGGGGCGTACTCGTCGGCGGTGTAATATTCGGTCGACTGGCCGATGATAAGCCCGGCAACCAGACCCGCTATGACTGCGCCGAAAATACCCCACGTGATGAGGTTGACATGGGCCATTACGGCAAGGCCGGCGATAATGAGAATAGAGCTTCCCCATACCCCGATGTTGAGGGAGACGAGCAGGTTCTTCATCGTCGCTTCTTCCTTGGTGCGGACCATGAAGATGCCGATGATCGAGAATATAATTCCGAGACCCGCGACGATCATGGGGGCTATGATGGGTTTAACCACATCCGCGGCTTCGGTGGCCACCAGGGGAAGGGCCGCACCGAGAGCGGCGGTGGCAAGAATGGAGCCGCAGTAGGACTCGTACAGGTCGGCGCCCATACCGGCGACGTCGCCGACGTTGTCACCTACGTTGTCGGCGATGGTGGCGGGATTGCGGGGGTCGTCCTCGGGAATGCCCGCCTCGACCTTTCCGACCAGGTCCGCTCCGACGTCGGCGGCCTTGGTGTAGATTCCGCCGCCCACGCGAGCGAAGAGCGCCTGGGTCGACGCGCCCATGCCGAAGGTGATCATGGTGGTCGTGATTTCAACAAGCTTGGCGTGCTTGAATTCCGCGCTGTTGATCAGGTGCATGTCGAATGCGCCGCCGGCGATCCCGATCTTGTGCACAAGCGCCTCGCTCAGGCTCCAGATGTTGTTGTCGTAGACGTAGTTGAGGGCCATGTACCACAGCGAGATGTCCAGAAGGCCGAATCCGACGACGACGAGCCCCATGACCGCTCCCGAACGGAAGGCGACCTGGAGACCTGCATTAAGGGATTTCGACGCGCCCTGGGCGGTCCTCGACGAAGCATTGGTGGCGGTGTTCATACCGAGGAATCCGCAGAGACCCGAGAAGAAACCACCGGTCAGGAAGGCGACCGGGACGAACGGATTCTGGATGCCAAAATACGCAAGCACGGTGAAGAGCACCAAAAGCACCAGGAAAACGATCGCTACCACCTTGTACTGGCGCTTGAGATAGGCGAACGCCCCCTCGCGCACGTACCCGGCGATCTCTTCCATCTTCTCATTGCCTTTCTCCGATTTCATCATAAGCCTGTACAATAACCAGGCGAAGAGAAGGGCAATGAGCGACGCCACCGGGGCGATATAAAACAGAGGATTAACCATAGTGAGTCACTCCTTTACCATTAGTTTTTATTTGTAAAGACAGCCCGTCCGGCCGGCCCGGACGGGCATGAATGAGCCCAATTATTTTTCCATCGCGTTATAGACGTATTCAGCAAGGTCGAAGGTCTGAAGATTCTGAATGTCGAGCTCGTTCGCTCCGTCCGACAGCATCGTCAGGCAGAACGGACACGCCGTCGCGATCTTTGTGGCCCCGCTGGCCTGGGCATCCTTTGTGCGGAACTGGTTGATGCGGGTGCCCAGATGCTCTTCTATGAACATGCGCGCGCCGCCCGCGCCGCAGCAGAAGCTGCGATGGTGGTTGCGGCTCATCTCGACAATCTTCGTTCCGGGAATCGCCTTGATGATGTCGCGCGGTGCGGCATAGATCTCGTTGTAGCGGCCGAGGAAGCACGAATCGTGATAGGTGACCGTTTCATTGAGCGGCTCGACGAGTTTGATCGTACCTTTCTTGATAAGGTCGGCGATGATCTCTGTGTGGTGATACACTTCGTAGTTCGCCTCGAGCGGCGCGCCGTCTGAACCGACGCCGACCTTGGCGAACTTTTTGTATTCCTTTTTAATGACGTTATAGCCGTGCGGGCAGGTGGTTATGATCTTCTTCACGCCGTACGCCTTGAACATTTCGAGGTTCTGTGTGGCCAGGGCATGGAAGAGATACTCGTTCCCGGCGCGCATGGCGGCGTCGCCGCAGCAGGCCTCTTCGGCGCCCAGGATGCCGACCTTGTATCCGGCCTTCTGGAGGATTTTCACCATGGCGATTCCGATCTTCTGGTTGCGCTTGTCGAAGGACGCATAGCAGCCGACGTAATACAGGAAGTCGACCTCCGGGTCCTCGGCGAGCGTCTTGACGCCGAGGTCCGCGGGCAGCCAGTCGCCGCGGCCGGCGAAACCGAAGCCGAACGGGTTGGAGTTGTTCTCCATGTTCGAAAGGGTGGTCTGAAGCTCGGGCGCCATGGACCCTTCCATGAGGATCTTGTAGCGGCGCATGTCGTTGATCTTGTTGATGTGCTCGATCTGCACCGGGCAGTTCTCGACGCAGGCGGCGCAGTTGGTGCACGACCATATCTCGTCGTCCTGCACGTGCTCGCCGATGAGCATCTTCGACTCCACGGCCGCCGGGTCCTGGCCCGCCTTCTTCGCTTCGATGAGCTTTGGAACGCGCTCGTCCATGGCCGCCTTGACGTCGTTGATGATTTTCTTCGGTGAGAGCGGCTTTTCGGTGAGATAGGCCGGACAGTTGTCCTGGCAGCGTCCGCAGCGGGTGCAGGCGTCGCCGTCCATAAGCTGTTTCCAGGTGAACTGCTCGACCGAACCGACGCCGAAGGACTCGGCCGTTTCGAAGGTCTCGGGCGAGATGGGCTTCATCGAGTATTTGGTCTTTTCGCTCTCATTGTCGAGGTTCTGGTAGTAGACATTGAGCATGGTGATCGCCACGTGCCCCAGCTTGTCGGAGCCGACAAGACCGATGAATGAGAAGGCCGACACCATGTGGAGCCACCAGTTGACGTAGTGCATGGTTTCGAGCGCTGGTTTTCCTATCCACGAGAAGGCATAGGCGAGGGTGTAGCCGAAAGGAGACCAGACCTCGAATTTCGGAAAGTCGGTGATCGCGATGCGCATCGCCTCGTTGAAAAAGCCTGTCAGGATGATGAAGGTGATGAGCGAGAGCGCGAAGGTGTCGATCATCTTGGTGTCGAGCCGGGAAGGCTTCACCTTGTACCGGCGGTAAATGGCCATGGCCAGGCCGATGAGTACTATGGCGCCGAAAAGATCCCCGGCGAGAGACCATATAAGGTAGAAATTGCCGTAGATGAACTTGGTGTGGAAGAAGAGCTCGGTGAAGTCTTCCTGCAGCACGATGATCATGGTAACGATAAAGAGGCCGATGAATCCCCAGAAGAGACTGACATGGAAAATGCCGGCGTAGGATTCGCGGAGCACCTTTGCCTGGAAGATGACGTACTTAAAAAACGCGTAGATCCTCTTTTCGGGGAAATCCGTGCGAAGCTCGCCGACTCCCTGCCTCCATATTTTGATTCTTCGATAAAGGGTAATGCCGAGGTAGATGAATGCGGCGAACATGAAGATATATATGCCCCAGCGCATGAAGCCATGCGAGCCGCCAACATTGAAGTACATCTGACGGGCTATGTCGGTGGCGGGCATATCGTACAAACCGGCGAAATTCATAAGAAATCCTCCGCTTCTGTTAGATATGAAACGATAATCGCTGGCGATAAAGCGAGTTCACATTGAACTCATACGGAACAGACTTGTCGCGAACATGATCGGCATGACGGTCGATCCGTCCTTCTGCCCTTACAATCCCGGCCTGCCGGGTCCCGCAACAATTCCAAATGCAAACCTGACTACTCAAAGTCCATTACGTAAGCGTGAGGATGGTTGTCAACTTTATTTTATCGGCGAATCATGACATATTAATATGTATGTATATATTGGAATATAACGAAGTCGCGGCATGCTGCTGTACCACTCGAAAGACGAGAAGCGATTTTTTTGGTGCCGATACGGGCTCCGGGTGGTATATTTCACCAATGCGGACGCTCAATTTTAATTGACAGCGGACTGGAACGGGCTCCATAGTGTGCCCCTTGCGCGTGACGTTTTAGGTGCCGTTGAATTACATCGAGCTATCTTATCCAGAGTGGTGGAGGGACTGGCCCCGGGAAGCCACGGCAACCGTCCCCGTGAGGGGACCGGTGCCAACTCCAGCGGATGAAAATCCGGGAGATGGGATGGCAGTTTATTGTACAATAAACCGCTATCGCATTGTGACCGATACGCGGTTTTTTATTTTTGGAGGTTCGCTCCCGCGGATTGACAGATGAAAACGAACGGAATTCTCGACATGCCCGATGACTCGGTGGGGATCGTAGCCACAGAGTATTTCACCTTTGCGTTCCCGCCGGGGAAAATGGGGCTTGTGTCCGGACGTACGCTCGGACCCATAACGCTGGCCTACGAGACATACGGCGAGCTCAACGAGAAACGCTCCAATGCCGTGCTGCTCCTGCACGCGCTTTCGGGCTCCGCGCACGCGGCGGGGTACAACAGCTCGGACGACCTCTATCCGGGCTGGTGGGACCTGTACGTGGGGCCGGGAAAGACCTTCGATACGAACAAGTATTTTATAATCTGTTCGAACGTCATCGGCGGATGCACCGGTTCGACCGGGCCGGCCTCGATCAATCCGGAAACGGGAAGGGAGTACGGCCTTGGCTTTCCCGTTGTGACGATACAGGATATGGTGAACGCTCAGTATCACCTCGTGCGGCATCTCGGGATAGAGAGGCTGCTCGCGGTGGCGGGCGGGTCCATGGGAGGAATGCAGGCGCTCCAGTGGAGCATATCCTATCCCGAAATGGTCGCGTCTGCCATCGCCATAGCGACGTCCGCCTCGCTTTCCGCGCAGGGGATTGCGTTCAACGAGGTCGGGCGCCAGGCCATCTTCCGCGACCCCAGGTGGAACGGCGGCGACTATTACGGCGGCAAGAAGCCCGAGGCGGGGCTGGGGCTGGCGCGCATGATCGGCCACATCACCTACATGAGCGAGCGTCTGATGCACGAAAAGTTCGGCCGACGGCTGCAGAACACGGACCTGTTCGGCTTCAACTTCGAGTCCGAGTTCATGGTGGAATCGTACCTGCATCATCAGGGCATTAAGTTCGTCAATCGCTTCGACGCCAATTCCTACCTTTACATCACCAAGGCGATCGATTATTTCGACCTTAAAGCCGATTACGGCAGCCTGGCCGCGGCATTCGAGAAGGTGACCGCGGATTTCCTCATCATCAGCTATACCTCTGACTGGCTCTACCCGAGCGAGCAGTCCAGGGAGATCGTACGGGCGCTTCGCGCGTGCGGCAAGCATGTCGGCTATACCGAGATTGAATCGGACACCGGGCACGACACATTCCTTCTCGACGACCGGCAGACGCAGCGCAATATCGCGAATTTTTTGAGGAGTCAGTTTGAAAAGCACGGTTGATAGCACCGCGGAGATCCGGGCGGGGTACGATATCATCATCGAGGAGGTCCCGACGAACGCGCGCGTGCTGGACCTCGGCTGCGGGGACGGGGTGTTGCTGCACACGCTCCAGCAGGTCAAGAAGGTGGACGGTTACGGCGTTGAGCTTTCAGCCGAAGGCGTGAGCATGTGCCTGGAGAAAGGGCTCTACTGCTACCAGGGCGATATAGACGACGGCCTCGCCGATTATAAGAGCAATTCATTCGATTACGTTATCCTCAATCAGACCCTGCAGAGCACCAAAAAGCCGGAATACGTGCTTGCCGAGATCATGCGTATCGGGAAAAACGCAGTCATCAGCTTCCCGAATTTCGGCTACTACCGTATCCGCATGCAGCTGTTGTTCAGGGGAACGATGCCGAAAAACCGGCTTCTGCCCTACGAATGGTACGAATCGCCGAATATCCACCTGCTCACAATCCGCGACTTTCGCCGGTACTGCCGCGAGCGCGGATATCCTGTAAAGAATGAGCGGCATTTCAACGTCGGTGAAGGCGGCGTCTCAATCCCCAGCGTCGCCGCGTCCAACCTGTTCGCCCAGTACGGCATGTTTATACTGGACGGCGCAAAATTTTCCGGAGCCTCCTGAGGCACCATGTCTGCGTTCAAGGTAGTATCGCGCTACAGGCCTTCCGGCGACCAGGAGAAAGCGATCGACCTTCTGGCGAAAGGCATAGGCCAGGGGATGAAGTATCAGACGCTCCTCGGGGTAACCGGTTCCGGAAAGACCTTCACCATGGCCAAGGTGATCGAGCGCGTACAGAAACCGACGCTGGTACTCACGCACAACAAAACGCTCGCCGCTCAGCTCTACCGCGAGTTTCGCGAGTTTTTCCCGAACAACGCTGTCGAGTATTTCGTTTCGTACTACGACTACTACCAGCCCGAAGCCTATGTCGCCTCGCAGGACCTTTATATAGAAAAAGACGCCTCGATCAACGACGAGATCGACCGACTGCGGCTCAAGGCAACCTCGTCCATCCTCACACGGAGCGACGTCATCGTGGTGTCGTCCGTATCATGCATCTACGGCCTGGGGAGCCCGGAGGACTTCGAGAAGCTGCACGTTCCGCTGCGCGTCGGACACGATTTCGGCCGCGACGAACTGCTTCGCAGGCTGGTCGCGATCCACTACGCCCGCAATGACATCGCTTTCACGCGGGGAACCTTCAGGGTGCGCGGCGACATGGTGGAGATATTCCCGGCCTACCTGCAGGAGTCGGTGCGCGTCGAGTTCTTCGGCGACCAGATAGAGGCACTGTACCGCACCGACCCGCTCACCGGAAAAAAGATCGAAAAGATCGAGGTCGCCTACATTTATCCGGCGAAACATTTCGTTTCGACGCCGGAAGAGATGAAGGAGACGGTCATGATGATAGAGGAGGAGCTGGTCCGGCGCCTCGAAACGCTCCGGTCGGAGGGCAGGCTTCTGGAGGCGCAGCGCCTGGAGAGTCGAACGCGCTACGACATGGAGATGCTTCTGGAGATGGGCTACTGCTCCGGCATAGAGAACTACTCGCGTATAATAGGCCGTCGCGCGGCCGGAGAGCCTCCTCCAACGCTGCTCAACTACTTCAGGGGCAATTTCATGCTCTTTGTGGACGAGTCGCACGTCACGCTGCCGCAGGTGCGCGGCATGTTCGAGGGGGACCGTTCGCGGAAAAGCAGCCTTGTGGAATACGGCTTCCGTCTGCCCTCGGCGCTCGACAACCGCCCGCTCTACTTCGAGGAGTTCGAGCGCATCATCGACCGCGCGGTCTTCGTTTCGGCCACGCCGGCCGAGTACGAGCTTTCGGTAAGCGCGCAGGTGGTGGAGCAGGTCATCCGGCCGACGGGGCTTATCGATCCGGCGATCGAGGTGCGCCCGGCCCGCAACCAGGTGGACGACCTCATCGGCGAGGTGCGCGCCCGCGCGGGGAGGAACGAGCGCGTGCTGGTGACCACGCTCACCAAGAAGATGGCCGAGGACCTCACCGCGTATCTTGACACCGCGGGCCTTCGGGCAAAATACCTGCATTCCGAGATCGAGACGATCGAGCGCGTCGAGATCATCCGCGACCTCAGAAAGGGCGAGTTCGACTGTCTTGTGGGCATCAATCTTTTGCGCGAGGGCCTGGACATTCCCGAGGTGTCGCTGGTGGCGATACTCGACGCTGATAAGGAGGGCTTCCTTCGCTCGGCGCGCTCCCTCATTCAGACCGCCGGGCGCGCGGCGCGCAACCTGGGGGGCACGGTCATAATGTACGCCGAAAAGATAACTCCCTCGATGCAGACCGCGATTGACGAGACGAACCGCCGCCGCGAGATACAGTCACGCTACAACGCGGAGCACGGCATCACCCCCGCGTCGATCTCCAAGGAGATCGTGGACATCATCGAGCGCGAATATCACAGCGACGATGAGTACGCCTCCTATGTTGCCGAATATAAAAACGCCTACCGCACCTCGAACGCGGCGACGCTGAAGGAGCTTATCGAAACCATACGCGCCGATATGCTCTCCGCCGCGTCGAACCTTGAGTTCGAGAAAGCCGCGGTGCTGCGCGACCAGATGATGGAGGCCGAGAAAAAACTCTCCCTGCTCGAAAAGGCGAAAAAATGATGCGAATGCCCGGCGAACACGAAATCATTCACATAATTGACGCGGCGCTGCGCGAGGACATCGGCGACGGCGACGTCACCTCGAACGCGATTTTCACAGGGGGCGAGATCTCGACCGCGCGCGTCGTCGCCAAGGAG
>CAZEAH010000023.1:0-14030 GCA_964510075.1 uncultured Leptospirales bacterium
CCACGGGCCCGGCCGCCTCATGCGCGCCCACGGCGCCCGACCCGGAAACCAGCGTTACCATCGCCGCCAGGACAAACAGCACACGCCATCCGGACATTTATTACCTCATTGAAGTACACGACCGACGGACCTCCCGTCGCGCCCGCGAAACGGGCCTGTGTTTCGCGACGCGCCGTAACTCGCAAACCGACGACTCCGCTCGATAGCAGGTCCCGCTGAAAACCGTATTTCGTAGTGTATCCGGAAAACCACCGCTATTCAAGCACGATCGGGCCCGCAGGGCAATTAAAAAACATGCCCGGCTCAGCCGAAAGCGCGTACCAGCGCCTCGACAAGGCCCTCTATGGTGTATTCCGACGCCTCGATGTCCACGCGATGTCCCGTCTCGCGGACCGCGGCGGAGGTAATGGGGCCGATGCTTGCGTGCATGGCGCGCGATTCGCCGATAATCGAGAAGAAATTCCTCGCCGTCGACGAACTCGTAAAGGTGACGATGTCGGCCGTCCGCACGGCCTCCATGATTTCGCCCGACGGGGGCGCCGGCCGAACAGTGTCGTATACGGGAATCCTCCGAACATCGGCGCCAAGGGCCGACAGCCCCCGGGGCAGGGCGTCGCGCGCTTCCTCGGCGCAGGGCAGGAGAACGCGCGCACCGGCGACGCCGACAGCTCCCATCGCCGAAACCACGGCCTCGGCGACGTATTCCGGTGGGACCAGGTCAGGCCGCAGGGATCGCTTTTCAATTTCACGCCCGGTAGCCGGCCCGATAGCCGCGATTCTAACGTTTTTCAGGCAGCGTACGTCGCGCCCCAGCGCGAACAATCGCTCGAAAAATATTCCGACCGCGTTCTGAGAGGTGAAGACCAGCCAGTCGAAAGATTCGATCGCGCCTATCGCCTCGTCCAGCGGGCCCGTGTCGGCCCTGGGCACTATGCGGATCGTAGGGAATTCCAGAACGTCCGCGCCCAGATCGGCAAGGCTCCTCGAGAGCGCCGAGGCCTGCTCGCGGGTGCGCGTAACGACGATCTTTTTGCCGAACAGGGGAAGCGCGTCGAACCAGCGAAGCGTTCCCCGGAGCGTCACCACCCCTCCTACTATGATGATCGCCGGGGGGCGCAGCCCCAGGCGGGCGGCCTCGTCAGCAATCGTCCCCAGGGTGCCCGCCGCCACGCGCTGACGCGGCGTGGTGCCCCAGCTCACCACGGCGGCCGGAGTTGTTTCGGGAAAACCCTTTTCTCCGCAGAGCTTCGCGGAGATGCGGGCAAGGTTCTTCATGCCCATTAAAAAAACGAAGGTCTTGTCGGCGTCGAAATCCGGGAAGTTGACGTCCTCCTCCCCGGGGGCGTCATCGCGCCTGTGGCCGGTTATCACCTCGAATGCGCTTGCGTGGTCACGGTGCGTCACCGGTATTCCCGCGTACGCGGGGACGGAATAGAACGACGAAACGCCGGGGATGATGGAAAAGCGCACGCCGGCTTTTACCAGCTCCTCGGCCTCTTCGCCGCCGCGGCCGAAGATAAACGGATCGCCGCCTTTCAGACGCACGACCGTCTTCCCTTCGCGCGCCTTGCGCACTAAAAGCTCGTTTATCTCCGTCTGCGAGAGCGTATGGTCCCCGCCCTGCTTGCCGACATATATCTTCTCGCAGTCGAGCGCGTCCACGAGCGCGGGGCTGGCGAGATAATCGTACACCACGCAATCGGCGCGCCTGAGGGCATCCAGCGCCTTGAGCGTCAGGAGTTCCGGGTCGCCGGGTCCGGCGCCCGCAAGGTATACCATGCCTTTTTTCATAGCAGAGCGTCGGCCCCATCTTCCTTAAGCATTTCCGCCAGCCGGCGCCCGACCAGCGCCGGATCGCCGCCGTCGATCGACTTCCGTATCAACCGCTTTCCGTCGACCGAGGCCACCAGGCCCGACAGGTGCAGAACGTCGCCCGAGCGATAGGCGAGCGCGCCGAGGGGCACATGGCACCCCCCGCCGAAGTGTTCGAGAAAGCGGCGCTCGGCCTCGACCGAGGCTTCCGTCTCCGGATCGTTTAAACCGCTGACTATTTCGAACAGTTCGCCGTCGTCCGCGCGCACCTGCACCGCGAGCGCGCCCTGAGCGGGGGCCGGAAGAAAATAGCTGTAAGGTAGAGTGAACTCAACCAGCCCGTAGGTATCGAGTCCGAGGCGGGCCATTCCCGCCCGGGCGAGGACGATCGCGTCGAACCTCCCTTCACGCAGGCGGCGGATGCGGGTCGGCACGTTCCCCCTGAGCGGCCGGATCTCGAGCGAGGGCATGATGTTGCGCAACTGAGCGGCGCGGCGAAGCGAGCTCGTTCCGACGATCGCGCCATCGGCGAGCGGAAGGTCGTTCCCCTCGAGGTACCGCTCCGCGCGCACGAGGAGAACGTCCGAGGGGTCTTCGCGCTTGATGACCGCGGCGATGGTCAGTCCATTCGTATATTCGGTCGGCAGGTCCTTCATTGAATGCACCGCGACGTCGATCTCGCGCCCCAGCAGGGCATCCTCGATCTCCTTGGTGAAGAAACCCTTCCCCTCCATTTTATCGAAGGAGACGTTCTGAATCCGGTCACCCTTCGTCTTGATCACAACGATGCGCGCGCGCTCCCGTCCTATGAGGTCGGCGACGTGGTTCGCCTGCCAGAGTGCGAGATCGCTCCCGCGCGTTCCTATCCGTATCATGTTTCGTTTATCGGTCTTCCGCCGCATACCGCACCCTATGAGGCGCTTCGACTCCTGTCAAGTGCTTATGGGGCTCCGCCCGGAGCAAATTCTAATTGCAAAAGACGGCCGCCCGCGCCATACTGATGCATACGCCCGGAATGGAAGGGCGGCGCGATGGAGGAGCGTACCGACAATGGACCACATACGAATCTGGAGCGAGGTCGACCTGGCCGAGATACAGAACCACATCATCACCGTCGACGACAAGTTCGGTTTCTGTCCCGGGTGCAGGGAAATGGGTATAAAGCTCGAGGGGCTGAAGGCCTGCCCCAAATGCGGCAGGGAATTCAAGTACGTAACCGCGCACGACTCGAAGGGACCGAAGGGATACGAGATGGTAGGCCGCATCCGCAAAAAACTGCCGAACCTGATATTCGTCGATTACGACGATTACGAACGCATCAGCGGCAAGAAGAAGGCCGAAAGCCTGTTCAACGTCTGAGACGTGAATATTGTTCTTGACGTAACGGCATCGAGGGGGCATACAGAGGCGTGATTTCCGCGCGAATACACATCTCCGGATCGCTGTTCCCGCGGCTTGCCGCATGGTGCGCGGCGCTCGTATTGCTTTTCCCGTCCTACGCCGCGGCGCAGCGGAATCTGGGGGTGGGGTTTCACGTCGGCGCGCATCACGATGTCGGCAATATGACCTCCTATAACAGCCAGTTCGAGGTCGAACCTCAGACCAGCTACATTGTCGGCGTATCGTTCAAGGCCAACCTGGATTTTCTCTTTCTCCGCACCGGCGTCGATATCGCGTTTCCCCTCATTGAGGGCGACGTGCTCGAGAACGGCGACGCGACCGACCCAATCGAGAAGTATTCCATCGGTTATACCGGCCTTCCCCTGTTCGTGGGGGTAAATTTCCCCGTGTTCGACATCGGAGAGTTTTACCTGGGCGGCGGCGTCGCCTATTTCCTCGCCACGGGCACGGTGACCCACGGCGGAACCGAGGACACCATATCAGCCACGGCGCTCGGCTTCGGCTTTATCGCGGGCATGCAGCTTCACGTGTCGGCCAAAATCAGGCTCTACATGGAATGGGAATACATCGACGCGCGCTCGGGCGCTTCAATGAACACCGCGGCGGCTCCGGCCACCTGGGACAATCTTTACATAGACTTTTCCGGACACCGCATACTCCTCGGGGTGATGTACTATGCGATGTAACGCGACCGCCATCATGAGAGCGGCGATTCTCCTGCTCTTTATCGCCACGGGGCCGCTCCAGGCGGCAACCAGCGTATCGGTCGGCATGCAGGCGGGCTTCATGCCCTCGCCGGGGGGCAATCTGCACTCCTCCACCCACGAAACGATCGGCGTCCGCAACGGCATCGACGGCATCAACAGATCGCTCGACGGCTACGACACCGAACCTGTCGACCGGCTCCTCGGCGCGAGCGGGGGCATGGAAGTGAGGGCGGTATTCTACGATTATTTCTTCGCCAGGCTCGCCGGCAATTTTACGATGGCGGTATGGGGCGGTTCAGGAACGACGCTGTACGATACACCGGCGGTCGGTTTCACCCCCGAGCTTCTCGACTGTGCGTATTCCATCTACATCATCGACGCTCCGCTCACGGCGGGGCTGGCGGTTCCGTTCTGGAAGGACGTTCGCATAGCATTCAGCGTGGGCGCAGCGTTCGCCTACGGCAACTACAAGAATTCTTTCAAGCCCGAATCGGGCGGAAATTATAAAGGAAAATTCAGGGGATACGGATTCCCGCTCGTGCTCCTCGTCGAGGGGGATTATTTCCTGAGCGAGAAGCTGTCGATAACGGCGTCGCTCGCGTATTACCGGGGCTCGACCGATATCCGCAAGGACCGGTACCGAACCGACGGCGATACCGATTACGCCCGGATCGATTTCACCGGCTACCGCTTCGGCATGGGAGCGAGCTGGCATTTCTATTCGCGCTGACCGGGGCGAAGGCGAAGGACACACCCGGAGGACGGGGGATACTGACGGATGCGCCGCACCATGAGAACGACAACGAAGACCATACTCGGCGTGATACTCGTCACCGCGGCCCTCGCGGCGCCCGGCGGGGCGTACGCCATAGGCGAGATCGGCGTCGGATTCAATCTCGGGCTCACCTACGCGCCGAACAACACCGACGATCTCATCGCCCGCTACAACGACGAGATGATGACGACCGCGGGGGCCGACGTCGACCAGCTCCGCGCCCCCTACGTGCCGGTGGTGGGCATAAACCTGCGCTACCAGTTCAATTATCTGCTCTTCCGCATCGGTTGCCACCTGGCGGCGCCGGTCATGCCGACGAAGGGAAGCATTACCGTCGGAGGCAATAAAAACACCATACGCGTCTCGGCGTTCCAGAACTCCATTCCCGCAACCGTGGGACTCCTCATGCCGGTCAAGAAGCGCACCTATTTCTATATAGGGGCCGGCGGTACGCTCCACCAGGCGTACGTGAAGATCAGCCAGTCCGCCCCGGACGCGGCGGGCATCGACATCGGAAGCGACAACCGCAGGGACCGATACTTCAAGGCCTTCGTCGGGTATCATCTGCTCGTCGGCGCGGAGGTGCCGCTTTCGGAGAAGGTGACCATCACCACCGAATGGATACACCAGGAAGGCCGTTCGTTCCCCATCAACAATCACGGTACCGACGCCGCCGGAGCTTCCACAAGCCTTCCCAGGCGTTCAATCAACGTGAAGGGTGATGTACTCCTCTTCGGCATGAGCTACTACATACAGATCTGAACCGACCGGTGCGGGAAAACGGGCCGTGAAATTCATCATCATAAAGAGGAGCGCAAAAGCGGGCATAGCCGCGCTCGGCATCGCCGTAATCGCCATCGCCGCGTCCCATGACGGCATGCCCGGCGCTGGTTCGCGCCGGACCTCCGTGCTTCTAAACGACGAGCTCGTCCGACGGGGCCACTCATCGGCCGTAATACGGGTGCTCATTCCGGCCGAGGCGCTGTGCGCTCCCGCGATCGTGGCAAACGGCGGAACGGGCCTTCGCCAAGACACCCTCTTCAAAAAAAATTCCGGGGGATCAATCGACCTTCGTATCGAGGAGGATGTGAACGCCCGCCTGGGCCTTCTCGCCTCCGGCGGCGCCGACATCATCTGGATGAGCGCGGACTCCCTCGCCCGGGCCTACCCCCTCGTCCGGTCGAGCAATCCCGTCGCGATACTTTTGGCCGGCTATTCGCGCGGCGGGGACCTCGTCGTGGCCCGCACCGCCCCCGCCGCGCCGGAAGACTATCGCGGAGCGCGCGTCGCCTGCGCGGCCTACACGCCGCATCACTTCATGGCGCTCTATCTGCTGTCGCTTGCCGGAGTGCGGGCCGATGAGGTAAAATGGAGGCTTACCCGAACGCCCGCCGCCGCCGCGGCCCTTTTCGCGCGCGGGAAGGCGGACATCTGCGCGTCCGCTCGGCACGACCTCGCATCGGCATCCGGTGAAAACGCCGGAATGACCGTCCTTCTCTCCACGGAAGACGCCCCACGGCTCGTAACGGGACTGTTTGTCGCGCGCGAGTCGACCGTCGCGCTTCGAAAAGAAGAACTCGCCGGTTTTATAAAGGGTTGGTTCGACGGCCTGGCCTCGATGACGAAGGACATGGAACCGGCCGCCGCTCTCATCGCCCGAGAGCTCGGAACGGACACGGCGGGAGCGCGTGCCGAACTGGAGCGCTGTTCGTTCGCCGGTTATGCGGAAAATCGCGCCTTCTTTTCCATAGACGACGCGGAGTGGAGCGGCTTCTCGCAGCTTTTCGACACCGCCCGCATCCTGTATTACGGCGAAGGCGTCGAGGGGGCTCCTCTCTCCGGCTTCGCCCGCAACACCGATCTTCTCGTTTCGCTCGAAGCCGAGCTCAGAATGTTCCCCTCGCCCGCCAGGGACCGGGCGGCCGCCCCGCAGGCGGGAGGCAGGCCTCTACCCGGCGCGCGGACCTTCTATTTCCCCGAAAACCGCACCGTTCCGGATTATGACTCGCGGGGAGCGCTCGCGCGTTTCGCGCGCGACGCCCATGTATTCTCAGGCTGCGCCGTAGCCCTGTACGGCGGAGAAGACCCCGCCGAGGACAGGTGGCGCGACCTGGCCTCTCAGCGCGCGCGCGAGGTGGCGCGCCTGCTCGTCTCGGAGCACCGCGTACCCTCAGCGCGGATCATACTGCCGAACGAACGCACCACTGTAACCGGCCCCGAAAAGGGAAGCGCGCGCAGGGTCGACGCCTACCTCGTGCCTCCCCGGCGGGAGCGGTAAGCGGTGGACGCCCCGACCGGCCCGCTCGGATGGGCCTTCATCGCGCTTCTCGGCGCCCTGTGGGGAAGTTTTTCATATACGCTCGCGCTTCGCATCGCCTCAGGCGCGTTCGACGAAAACCCGCTTCGCGCCCTCCTGTCCCGCTCGCGCTGCCCGTCGTGCGGTGGCGCCGTTTCCGCACTCGCGCTCGTCCCGATCGTCGGCTACGCGCTCGTCCGCGGCAGGTGTGAACACTGCGGCGCACGCGTGTCGCCGTTCTATCCGCTCGCGGAGCTCCTGCACGCGGCGCTTGTGGTGCTCGTCGTGCGCGCCTTCGGCGCCGGCGCGTATTCGGCCGTCGTCTTTATCGCACTCTCGCTCGGCGCGGCCATCGCGGTCGTCGACGTGAAAACCCTCACCGTGCCGGGCGCGCTCGTCGCATCCACGGCCGCGCTCGCGCTCTATCCGGCGATCGCTTTCGGAAGGCCCGTCGAGCACCTCATCGGCGCGGCGGGCATGTTCGCCTTCTTCGCGCTTATCATGCTGCTCTTCCCCGGAGGTTTCGGCGGGGGCGATTTAAAGTACGCGGCGGCAATCGGTTTCTTCATCGGCTGGGAGCTCTCTATCGTGGCGGTCGAAACCGCGCTTGTAAGCGGCGCGCTGGCCGGTACGGTCTACGCCTTACTGACGCGCAAAGGGCTCAAAATCCGTTTCCCCTTCGCGCCGTTTCTCGCGCTGGGGTTCGCCGTCGCGGTGCTCTACGGCAGGGACCTCATTCTGCTGTACGGGCGAATTGCGTGGTGAGGAGCTAAAAAAACGGCCTCTTCCCAGAGGCCGCCCTTCGACGTCCTCGAAAAACCTCGGATCGAACAAGGATCAGAAAAACTCCCCGATCCCCTTTCCCGCAGGATTTTCGATCACGCCCTTCTCCGTTATTATCGCCGTGATGTTCGCCGCCGGGGTCACGTCGAACGCCGGGTTCTTGACAAACACGCCCTCCGGCGCAACCTGGATACCGGCGATATAGGCCACCTCGTCGACGCCCCGCTCCTCGATGGGGATCGCGTTTCCGTCGGGGGTCGCGGGATCGAGAGTGGAGAGCGGCGCGGCCACGTAGAACGGAATGCCGTGTTCCCGCGCGAGCACCGAGTGGGTGTAGGTGCCTATCTTGTTCGCCGTGTCGCCGTTGGCGGCCACGCGGTCCGCTCCTACTACTACCTTTTTTACCACACCCGTGCGCATAAAATGCCCGGCCATGTTGTCGGTGATGAGCGTCACCCGGATGTCGTCTTTAAGGAGCTCCCAGGCCGTCAGGCGCGCCCCCTGAAGATAGGGGCGCGTCTCGCAGGCGTACACCTCGATTCGCTTGCCCTCCTCCACGGCCGCGCGGATCACGCCGAGCGCCGTCCCGTAACTGCCCGTGGCGAGCGCGCCGGCGTTGCAGTGCGTCATCACAACGTCTCCGTCCTTTAAAAACTTCGCCCCGTTTTTGCCGATCTGCCGGTTGATTTTGACGTCCTCCTCGAATATCCCGACCGCCTCGGCCTCAAGGGCCTTTTTGATCTCGTCGACGTCTACGGAACGCTCCACGACGGCGCGCATGCGGTTGATCGTCCAGAACAGGTTCACCGCGGTAGGGCGCGTTTTGCCGAACATCGCGAAGACGCCCTCCATCTCTTTTTTAAAGGAGGCGGGGTCCGACGCGTCGGACTTCTTCGCCGCCAGGGCGATTCCCATCCCCGCGGCGATGCCGATCGCCGGGGCCCCGCGTATCACCATGTCGGTTATCGCCTCGGCGACGTCCCGGTAGTTCGAATAGGTCCGGTACACCTCCTCCATCGGGAGAAAGCGCTGGTCGAGCATTGAGACCGAGTCTCCGTTCCACTTTATCGTATAATACATCGTCAGGCTCCTTCAGATACCGTTGTTACGCTCAATCCTGTATTTGCGCATCCGTATGCGGTTTCCCCTGCCGTTCCACTCCACCTCGTCCATGTGTATGCGTATGATGAGCAGGCCCCTTCCGCTGTCTTTAAAGAAGTTCTCCGGGTCCCTGGGGTCGGGAAGATCGCGGTAGTTGAAGCCCGGTCCCTCGTCCTCTATCGCGTATTCCACGTACTCCGGGGTCAGCTCGTACTCCACAAGCACCGTTCGCGCGCCCAGGGACGGATCCGTCTTCCTGCGCTCGATCTCCTCGTTGAATCCCTTTATGCCGGCCTCCTCCCTCAGGCGCGATGGGATCTCGAGGTTACCGTGGAACATCGCGTTGGACAGGGCCTCGCGAAGCGACAGCGCCAGGTTTTCGGCGGTGGTGTGGTTGCACATCCCGACCGGCGCAAGGTTTTTGGTAAGGATATAGGAGATGACGTTGCAGAGCGTCGCGTCGGTGGGTATCCGGTAGGTACGCCGTTCCCCGAGGAGGTATTTCGCCGAGCTCCCCACGAGCTTCTGCTCCTGTTTGCGCCGCAGAATCCCCCTCACCGCGGAGGCGACCTCGTTGATGTCGAAGGGTTTGCGGATAAAGTCGCAGGCGCCGTAGCGCAGCGCGCGGATGGCGTCCTCTATGTTTCCCTGGCCGGTGATGACGAGCACCGGGATGGGGGTCTCGAGCGCGTTGACGTGGCGCAAAAGCTCGATACCGTCCATTTTCTTGAGCTTGACGTCGGTGATTATGAGATCCACCTCCTTGTTCTCGTTCTTGAGGAGGTAGATCATGTCTTCCGCGCGCTCGAGAGAGATGATTGTATACCCCATCCTCGCGAGCTTTTTCTGAAGGGTGTATCGGATCACCTCGTCATCATCGATGATGACGACCGTGCGCTGGACGCCGTTCTCCATCAGGAGCCGGATTCCTTGTCGAACTTTCCGGTGAGCATGTGGCCCATCTTCTCCTTTTTGGTCTTCAGATAGCGGAGGTTCTCCTTGACCGGGGGAATCTCGAGCGGTACGCGTCCCACGATTTCGAGACCATACCCCTCGAGACCGATGACTTTCTTCGGATTGTTCGTTATGAGACGGATGGTATGCAGGCCCAGGTCAACCAGTATCTGCGCGCCGATGCCGTAGTCGCGCAGGTCGGCCGGAAAGCCCAGCTTGAGGTTCGCCTCGACCGTGTCGAGCCCCTGCTCCTGAAGGTGGTACGCCTTCAGCTTGTTGCCCAGGCCTATGCCTCGTCCCTCCTGCCTCATGTAGAGCACCACGCCCACTCCCTCGGTGTTCACCATTTCGAGCGCGCGGTGCAGCTGAGAGCCGCAGTCGCACCGGAGCGAGCCGAAGACGTCGCCGGTCAGGCACTCGGAGTGGACGCGCACAAGAACGTTCTCGCGCCCCACCACGTCCCCCTTGACCAGGGCGACATGCGTGGCGCTGTCGACGTCGGTTTCGTATGCAAAGATTCTGAACTCGCCGTAGTCGGTCGGAAGGCTCGCCTCCGAGACGCGCCGCACCAGGCGCTCCTTGTGCTGACGGTATTTAATGAGATCGGCGATGGTGGCGATCTTCAGACCGTGCTTCTCAGCAAACTTGTCCAGGTCGGGACGGCGGGCCATGCTGCCATCGTCGTTCAGTATCTCGCAGATGACCGCCGCCGATTTGAGGCCGGCCAGGCGCGCCAGGTCCAGAGAGCCCTCCGAATGGCCCGCGCGCACGAGCACGCCGCCCTTCTTCGCGGCAAGCGGGAATATGTGTCCCGGGCGGTTCAGATCGGCCGGGCCCGAGGAATCGTCGATAAGCACCCGGATGGTTCGCGCACGGTCGAAGGCCGAAATACCGGTAGTGGTTCCCTCTTTCGCGTCGACGGAAACGGTAAAGGCCGTACAGAACTTGTCGGAGTTTTCCGGCACCATGAGCGAGATTCCCAGCGCCTCGAGGCGCTCCTGCGTCATCGAGATGCAGATGAGGCCCCGGCCGTAGGTAGCCATAAAGTTGACGATTTCGGGCGTACAGAATTCGGCCGCAACGACCAGGTCGCCCTCGTTCTCGCGGTCCTCGTTGTCGACAAGGATTATCATGCGCCCGTTGCGGATTTCTTCTATGGCTTCGCTAATCGTGCAGGTATTCATGTCGCGGCTCCCAGGGGGTATCGGCCTTTCCGATTTCTGGGTGCATTTAAGGAACCACCCCGGGTATAGTCAAGATTTTTATGCCCGCTTTTACTTGACAGAATACCCGGCCGCCCGGCTAATGAGGGCATGGATCGGCATCGCACCACACGAGCGCGATACGCCGGAGTCCGGGCGGCCGTCGGGCTCGTTTTTATCGCGCTGGCCCTTGCTCTCGGTCCCGCCTGCACCCGCCCGGTCGTGGAGCGCGAGGCCGACGACTTCAGCTTCGCTCTCATAGGCAATACCCTTCCCGAATCGCCGTTCGGAAGCATGAGTCCCCGCGTAGCGGAGGCCGTCGCGCGCCTCAATGCGGACAATCCCGTATTCACCGTCCACCTGGGCAACAGCGTATACGGCGGACGGCAGTGGATGGGCATAAAAGAAAGCGATGTCGCGCGCCAGTACCGCGAGTTTACCGCCCTGCGAAGGACTGTTCGCTCGATCGTCTATACCGTCAAAGGGGAGATGGACTCCTACAACGACACCTCCGACCTCTACCGGAAGCACACCGGCCGCGAGACATATTACTCTTTCAACTACGGCAACGTTCACTGCATCGCGATCGATACGTGTGACCCCGCACCCGGCTCGATGGGCCCGAAACAGCGCGCATGGCTCCAGGCCGATCTCGAGCGCTATCGCACGTCGCCGGCCATATTCGTTTTCGCTCACCACTCGCTGCTTCCGGTTAAGTACGAGTCCGCCACAACGCTTCAGGGCGCGGAGGAGCTGCTCGCTCTTTTCGCGAAATACCCGGTAAAGGCGGTGTTTTCGGGACAGCCCGCCGTTTTCCACACGGCAAAAAACGGAGAGGTGCTCTGCGTGACCGCCGGAAGCGGCGGATTTAACCGTGAGGAGCAGTATCGAAGACGAAATTATTACTACGTGATTACCTTCAGCGGCGGGGTGGTCCGCGTGTCGGAACGACAGGCAAACTGAGGATCGCGGCGTCGCGGAGGCGGCGCTCCGAGAGGTGCATAATGCAGCGTGAAATCTGTTACGATCGTCTGGAACACTTCAAGGAAGACGTACGGCGCGCCGGCATAACGAAGCTCGCCTTCGCCGAGACCAGGGAGAAACGCCCCATGCAGGTCGGGCCGGACCTCCTTCAGGTGGTCGACATCGCACGGCTTGAAATACTCGCCTATCGCAGTCCCACCATCTATAAATACAAAACGGCCGACGCCGACTTCGACGCCATTCACGACGAGCTCGCCGCCGAGGGATTCGAGATAACACGGCGCAGCAGGAATATCACATGAGCGGCGCGCGCGCACCTCTGTCCGGCGCCCCAACCTCCCCCGGGGGCGCCGCGGACGCACGGGACGCACTACTACGAATCGAAGGACTCAACGTGCACTTCGACCTCTCCGGAGGGAGGCTCCTCGCGGTACGGGACCTTTCCTTCTCCCTCGCCGAGGGAAGGACGATGGGGCTGGTGGGAGAGTCGGGCTGCGGAAAGTCGGTCACCGCCCATTCGATACTCCGGCTCATACGCCCTCCCGGCGTGATCGATTCGGGACGGATCGAATACGCGGGCAGGGACCTGCTCGCGCTGCGCGATGAGGAGATGACCTCGATACGGGGCAGGGAGATCGCCATGATCTTTCAGGAGCCCATGTCCTCGCTCAATCCGGTGCTCACCATCGGCTACCAGATCGCCGAAACGCTCCGCGTCCACATGGGGCTGAACGCCGGGGACGCGCGTGCGCGCGCCGTCGAACTTCTCGACAGCGTCGGCATAGGCGACCCGGCGCGCCGCGTTTCGGCCTACCCGCACGAGCTCTCCGGCGGCATGCGCCAGCGCGTGATGATCGCCATGTCGCTCGCCGCCTCGCCCTCGGTGCTCATAGCCGACGAGCCGACCACCGCGCTCGACGTGACCATTCAGGCCCAGATCCTCGACCTTCTGCTCCGTCTACAGCGCGAGCGCGGGATGTCGCTCCTTCTCATCACTCACGACCTGGGCGTGGTCGCCAACACGGCCGACGACGTGGCCATCATGTACGCCGGCGAGATCGTGGAAGCGGCAACAGTGCGCCGGCTCTTCGAATCGCCCCTGCATCCCTACACCCTTGGCCTTTTCGAGGCCATCCCGCGCATCGGCAAGCGCGTCAGGCGCCTTGCGACCATTCCGGGCGCGGTGCCCGCATTTACCGAACCGCCCGTCGGTTGCGCGTTCCATCCCCGCTGTTTCAAGGCCGCCGACGAGTGCCTCCGCGGACCGATCCCGCTCCTGTCGCGGAAAGGCCATTCCGTTCGCTGTATACGCGCATAACGGCCTCGTCGTCTTTCCTTCGGCGAAGGAGCGCGGCGGTCCGTGCGTCATATTCCAGCGCGATGCACGCCGTAACATCACCCCCGGCCGTTTCTCCGGTGCGGACCGTAAACAAAGCGTCCCGAACCGTAATCATTCGATCAGATGGCTGTGCCGTTTACTCGCGCGACCGCGCCGCACCATACCGCCATGCACCCCTTAAACCGGCCGTTTTATCCGCCCGCCGCGGCTTAAACGATATCGGCCGGGATAATCGGCATGTTCATGACAAAGTGACTTGACAAATACTTGATATATAAAATATTGAGATATCATATAATATTAGCAGGGGACCTTCATGGAAGACAGGTTGTTGTTTCTCCTCTCGCGCGCGCAGCACAGGCTTAAAAACCATCTCACGCGTGAATTCGCCGCGGCAAGTGTTGGCGCGTCGCCCGCGCAGATGGGAATCCTCTTTCTGCTCAAACAGCGCGACGCGAGGCCCATGAGCGAACTTGCCCGGCTGCTCGACATCGACGGCTCGGCGATAACGGGGCTTGCGGACAGGATGGAGCGGCAGGGACTGGTGCGACGCGTCCCCAATCCCGGCGACCGGCGCCAGTCGCTGATCTCCATCACCGAAAAGGGCGCGAACGAGGCCTCACGGGCGGCCAGGGTCGCCAGGAAGACGAACGAGGACATAAAAGAGGGATTCAGC
>CAZEAH010000024.1:0-13910 GCA_964510075.1 uncultured Leptospirales bacterium
GGTCGGAAACGTCATAGCCGCCAGGGAGATGGACGGGAGCATTCAGGTGATCTCCGAACAGACCGCCTTTATTATGACCGATATGATGCAGGGAGTGGTTAACGGAGGAACCCCGACAGACGCCATACGTAACACCGCCCAGTTTCATAAAAAGTGCGCGGGAAAAACAGGCACTACGTCCAACTGGACCGACGCATGGTTCTGCGGCTACACCCCGGACATAGCCGCGGTAGTATGGTTCGGATACGACAGGCCTTTCATGTCCCTTGGCAAACACCAGGCCGGCGCGGGAATCGCTGCACCCGTATGGGGCCACTATATGCGAGAGGTTTATAACGGCATGAGCGACCCGGTTTTCCCGCCGGCCCCTCCCGGCATTAATTACGCCCCCTCGTACGGTGGAGAGGGCGAAACCGGAACCATGAAATCGATTCTCGATGTCTACATGGAAAAAGAGGGTATTAAGGCCAAAGAATAGTCGTTACATATTTTTTGTTCTTGAAATCCCTTTCGTCCGTGCTATACTCTAGCCTGTTTGTAATTATACCAAAAAGAGACAGGGGTTGTACAGGTATCGCCGCAAGGCGGTAGGTTCGACGTCATCTATCCGTTTCTTTTAACTTTTCATCATCTATAAAGGGGGCCCGTACAAACCCTTTATAGGGAGAGCGCTATGTTCAAGGTCGGAGACAAGGTTGTCTATCCCATGCACGGGGTCGGAATTATCGACGCTATCGAGAAAAAGGTCATTCTTGGAAAGAGAAACCAGTTCTATATGGTGACTATCATCAACAGCGGTATGAAGGTGATGATCCCCGTTGACAAGGCAAAGGAAATCGGCCTCAGGGCCATTATTTCCAAACGGGAGGTCAACAAGGTCCTCGAGCTGCTCAAAAAGAAGGAGGTCATCACCGAGGACGACTGGAAGCTGCGCTACCAGGGAAATTTTGACAAGGTCAAGAGCGGATCGATCTACGAGGTGGGCGAGGTAGCCCGGGACCTGTACCGCAGGGGAAGGGAAAAGGAATTATCCATCATGGAACGCAAGCTCTACGAGAACGCCTACCAGCTGGTCATCCACGAGATAGCGCTGGCCAAGAACATCGACACCGAAGAGGCCGGTAACCTGGTCTCCGAGGCACTCTCCGTGTAGACCCCTGTGCGGCCGGCGGATATCCGGCTTCTCCGCGCAGGTATACGTCAAAAGACCGCATGGCGGGCACCGATCCGCTGGATCGGATGTGCCCGATCGCGGTTATTAATCCAAGGAGTGATCAGGTATGATAGCCATTTTCAGGATCCTTTTCATCATCGCATCGGTCATTTTCACCACTCTGTACTATATCGACGTATCACTGCAGGCGGTAATCATCGGCGGGCTTGTATCCGCAGTGCTTGCCCTCGCGATAATTATCGTCATCGAGTATGTATCACACACCTTTTCAACGCGGATACTTCTCGCCGCGCTCCTGGGACTTTTTATAGGGCTCATCTTCAGCCATCTGCTGGTCATCGCATTCGCGTCGATGCCGCTGGCGATTTCGGGAGAATCCCAGGCCGTGGTAAAAGCCCTCATCTATCACGTTATCGGCTTCGCCACCATGCTCTTTTTCGTCATCAACAACGACAGTATCTCTCTGCTCGATTACATCATCCCCGAGAAAACCGAGGAGGGCAAAGAGAGCGGTATCGCCTACAAGATTCTTGATACCAGCGTCATAATCGACGGACGCATCGCTGACATCTGCGACACCGGCTTTATTGAGGGCATACTGGTAATACCCAATTTCGTGCTCAACGAACTCCAGATGATCGCCGATTCCGCCGATTCGATAAAGCGAAACCGCGGACGGCGCGGTCTGGACATCCTCAATAAAATGCAGAAGGACCAGACCATAATGGTTAAGATCTCGGACATGGATTTTCCCGAGATCCACGAGGTCGACGCGAAGCTCGTCAAGATGGCCAAGGTGATGAAGGCCATGGTCATCACCAACGACTTCAATCTCAACAAGGTCGCCGAATTCCACGGTGTGAAGGTCCTCAACATCAATCAGCTCTCGAATGCTCTCAAACCGATCGTCCTGCCCGGCGAAGAAATGAAAGTCGCGCTTATAAAGGAGGGCAAGGACTCCAACCAGGCCATCGGCTACCTGGACGACGGAACCATGGTGGTCGTGGAGAACGGCCGGCGCCGCCTGGGTCATGAGGTCGATGTTATTGTAACATCCGTTCTCCAGACCACGGCCGGGAGGATGATATTTGGCCGTATCAGAGAAGACTGACATACGGGTCCTGGCTCTGTTCGCGAGCCCCCGGAAAACGGGGGATTCGTCGACTCTGCATGAATCGTTCCTTTCCGGGCTCGGTCGCGCGTCCGTACGGCGAATCCACCTGTACGATCTGGACATTCGTCCATGCACCGCGTGCGGCCATTGCGTCTCACTCCGTGAATGCATGTTCACGGATGACATGGCACCGATGTACGACGCGCTCGATGAAGCGCACCTTCTCTCAATATCAATGCCCCTGTACTTTTCGGCCCCCCCCGGCCCGCTCAAACTTTTTATCGACCGGACACAGGTCCTGTGGGAAAGCGCGCGGCGCGGCGAGCGGCGGCGTAAAAACCCCGGTACCGGCGTCCTCATCTGTACTGGCGGCGCACAATACAGGAATATGTTCCATCCTTCTGTCACCATCATCCGGCATTTTTTCAACTCCTCCGGCTTCGAATATAACAGGCGCAATTTTCTGCTTTATGCCGGTATGGAAGGTTTTACGGGGTCTACCATCCCCGCAAAATACCTTTCCCGCGCTCGTAGCTACGGAACGGCATGTCGGGAACGGCTCGAACTGAAATTCCGCGGCATGTGCCGATAGCATTTAAAGGCGCACTCGACCATCGCTACCGTTCCCCGTCGGAATCTCTTTTACTGGTAAATATCCCCGCTCATACTTTCGATAATATATGGTGGATGCCGGTCTGAACGGTCCATACGACAGTTTGTAGAAAGAGTACAGCGCCGCGGGATGCGTGAATTCCCGCAGGGAACACACGCATCCCGCGTGCGCCACTGGCGGACGGATCGGCAGAACTTCACTCGTATCGTTCGTTAAAAAGCAAAGAAACGGCAGGGAAACGCAATGCAACTGATCGTGGAGCTCCAGGTAAAAATCGGCAAGGGGAAGCTCGGTGTTTTCACCGATGAACTCGGCCGGCACGGATGTACGCTCCGTCGTCTGCTTCTCGGTGAATCGGCGGAGTCCCACGAGGTATACGAGGCCGAAATACTCTATTCCGATACGGAAGGCTACGCGGCCTTCCTTTCCGCGACCGGAGCGTCGCGGGACAGCTACCAGATTATCGGCGAACGAAATCTTCTCGAGGATACAATAGTCGGCGGGCTTCTTAACGTAAGCGGAAAAATGCAGATCGAAACCCAGGCCGACTACGAGATGAGGCTTCTCGGCTCGGCGGCGCTTATGCGCGAACAGATACGGGAAGGTAAAGGCGACCGGTGTACCGGCATACTCCGTACGGTCGGAATGATCGCATGTGTGAAAAAGAGACCGGATTTTTCGACGGAGGCGATCCGCCTCAGGCATGCCGATCTGGAACGAGACGCCGCCATTACAAACCATTTCACCGGGCTGAACGCGCTTCCTATCATCGTCACCTTCACGCAGATCGAGGACCTCGTCAAAACCATTCAGGGAATTGAAGCCGGATTCGCCGCCATGCGCATAACGGGAGTCGACGACCTCGACGACAGCGCCGTCTACGAACAGATTCTTTCCGAGATGTCCCTTCCCGCGGTTTCAACGGCCTATGATGAAATTCCCCTTCTCATGCTCTCGGAGATACTTCACCTGCTCGACAGGGACCATATCGCACTCTCCGATGCCACGGCGGGAATCATAGGAATCGAATGCGGCTCCCTCAGGATTACCCGCATACTGAACGGGCTTGGCTGCCACAGGGTGCTTGGCTATGATCACAACGAAAAGCTCATGCTGACTTTCGAGAAGGCTGGAGGACTTGCGACGACCCCGGAGAACATCTTCAACAACTCCGACGTGATACTGTTGTTCAGAAACCATTTCACTATCGATGAATTCCACCGCATACGCGCTGGACAGATCGTTATCTCGCTCATCGATTTCGACGAACTCGAGATGGGGATTATTTCAGAAAAGGGTATTCGCGATTTCGTTCCACGACAGCGCATCGATACGGCTGTGGTATTTCCGGGCCTGCTCAGTGGAATTCTGAAAGCCGGTTCGAAAGGAATAGATGACGGCAAGATCGTGGAAACGGCCAGAAAAATTAACCGACAGCGGGCAAGGGACAAACGTCCGCTGTCGCTGTTTCAGAACGCGCACGACCTGGTCGCCCGCTTTCTTATGGATTGATTATCGCTCTCCCACGATCATCCAGCGAATGTCGTTAAATTCAAACGGCGTGGTTTTATACTTCTTTCCCCCGTCAGTAAAATTTCCGTTTTCACCGGGCGCTATCCTCTCGCGGAGAGGATGATCCGAGAGAATGAGTTCCTTCCTCGGAGTGATTCGGTATCTGCCCTCATAGTCGATAATCTCAGTTCCGGCCTCCAGGTATTCCTCCACTTTTTCAATGCCAGCCTGGAGAATGAAAATCCCATGGAACGAATTTTCAACCTCTATCCTCGAGCTGATGAATATACCATACCGCCCAGAGCCAGGGGGGAATACCGCCACATCCTCTACGTGGAGTGCCCTGTCCTGCCGGGCGAAACAGCGGGCCAGCGGGCTGTCAGACAGTCCCGTACGGACATTCTTTCCGAAGATATCGTCATTTTCGCGGCTGTAGACCACCACCCCGTGCTTATTTATAAGAATAAAATCGGAATACAGCCCTTCGGTCACGGCAAGTATCATCTCTGATATGTGCTCACGTTCAAGCAGATAGTATTTCTTGCCGCCGCCGTCCATCCGAAGAAAATGGGAAAGCATCTTCACAATATCGTGCTTCTCCACGACGCGCGCAGCGCTTGACGCGTCCCGGGCGCACAGACTGAAAAACCCTGCGAGCCTACCCTCAAGAGGTGACATCTCCCGGCGTACCGGCGTCTCCTTTTTAACGGAACAAAAGAGCGCCGCCGCCAGAACAATTACCGCACATACGCAGCTTGCCTTTCTTATCTGCATATCCTTCCCCGATACTCATGCTCTCCGTTTTCCGGTTGTCCGGCCGGACGCTCTCCAGAACGGACCGCGGGAGGAGCTTACGTTGTAATAATCGATAAAACACATCGTTCGCTTCAACAGAATTTCGCGCCAATCCAGTTACATTTTACATATAAATCCCGCAGGCCGAATCGGCAACATGATTACCGGGATGATTGTCGCCGCATCCGGAATCCCGCCACATTCCGGCATCAGAATTATTTCATTGACAATAAACTGTGGAAACTATTATAGTTTTTATAGTTTCCTTTTGCCATTGAGGATATATTGTCTGTGCAGGGGCGGCACGCATGAGCGAAATAACGGTAAAAACCAAGATAATCGAGATTTTCAAACGTCTTTCTGCTGTATTCGGAATACGGGGCATCACCATCGATATGGTCGCGAGCGAGTGCGGCATATCGAAGAAGACTCTTTATAAATTCTTCCGAAGCAAGGACGAGCTTGTGGAGATCGTGTTCGACGCCATCCTGGCCCAAATGCGGACTGAATTCAAGGCTATTGAAAAAAGCGAGCCCGATCCTCTCAAACGCCTGGACCGGTTTTTCGAAACTGCGTATTCTCTTTTCGGGCGCATTTCCAGGCCCCTTCTCAGGGATGTCCGCCGCTATTATCCCGAAATCAATGCCCGAATCCGCCAGTTCGAACGTGAGCAGGTGGATCTTTTCACCGGCACCATTCGCAGGGGGATAAAGACCGGGGTTTTCAAGAACATCAATTCTTCGATCGTCGTGGGATTTCTTACCGGCGCGAGCAACGCGGTTCTCAATCCCGATTTCATCCTCGAAAACAACCTGACCATCGAGGACAGCATTGTGGCCTTCAAGAGCCTGTTTCTCTCAGGCCTCCTCGGGAAAGGAGCGTGAGAACCGTCATGCTCGACCGTTATATTAAATTAATTCTCCGGCGGCCAAAAACCGCTGTTCTGGGGATAGTGCTTATCACCGTTGCATTCGGCGCCGGGCTCCCGGGGCTCCACTTCGACAATTCCCTCGATTCCATGATGCCCTCCAGGGATCCGGAGTACCTTCTTAATGAAGAGGTTAAAAAGATCTACGGCAACAACGGTAAGTTCATTATCATGGACGTGTCCGCCGACGACCTCTGGCGTGCGGAACGCCTGATCGATTTTGACAGCCTCGTCTCCGACATCGAGGAATTCAGCACCTTCGACGAAGCCCGCGAGGCACGGCGGATCGAACTGTTTCGCTCCATCTCCTCATCCGCTCCCGTTGATACCAAGAAGCTTCTCGCGCGATTTGATGATGATCCCGCATTCCGGCGTCATATCGCGCGCAAGATCACCTCTCTGTTAGGTTCGGTCGCGTCTCTGGACCGCTCCGCCCTCTCGAAACTGGAGCACGCGCTCGAACGGTCATCGGCCGTGCGGTCCCGACAGCTTGTCGACAGGATCATCTCGCCGTATACGATGAAAGATCTCAGCGGTTCCAATGACACCCTTACGGCATTCTATCTGGTCGAGCGCGATGATGAGGGGAGAAGGATCCTTCCCGTTTCCAATACCGACACAGCCGCCCTGCGGGCGCGCCTTCTGGCAAATCCCGCCTTTGAAAAGGGAATATTCTACCGGAATCCGGCCGCAGGCGATATCACCGATTTCGGCCTGCTCGTCCGTCTTAAGGACGTACGTGATTACGACGAAATCACCGCCGAGATCCAGGAAATCGCCGACGGATATCCCGCGTTCCGCATAACCATACAGGGGATACCCGTTCTTTATCGCCAGATCAACAGCTACATGCAGCACGATCTGAAGCTTTTCATGCCCCTGGTTATGCTCGTAATGGTCCTGGTGTTCTACCTTAACTTCAGGTCGTTTCTCGGCGTTGTCCTTCCCTTCACGACACTGGTGCTCGCCGACGTCTGGATACTCGGGCTCATGGGACATCTTGGAGTCAAGTTGACCGTCATCGGGATATCACTTCCGCCGCTCATGATCGCCGTTGGAAGCTCGTACTCCATACACATCCTCAATCGATTCACCCTCGACTCCGGTCTTATTCGCGAGCGCGGGCCGGTCGACGGCATCAGGGCATCGCTCAATTCCGTCTCCGTTACACTTGCCCTGGCGAGTCTCACCACCATGATCGGCTTCGCGACCCTCGTAACGAACCAGGTATCGGCGATACGGGAATGGGGCATTTTCTCCGCCATCGGAACTTTCTTCGCCGTCATTATAGCCGCCACACTCATTCCGGCGCTGTATATAATCGTTCCCGGTGCAGCACGTTCTCTCGCCCGCAAAGAGGCGGGAAGCGGATGGTCCCCCGTGGATGTCATCACGAAAGCCATGGCTCGGCTCTCCACCCGGCACTCACGTGCGGTCGTTTCGGTCGTAGGCGCGCTCCTTCTCTTCTCCGTCGCGGGCATGATGTTCTTAAAGACGGAAACCTCCATAAGTGCATACTTCAGTACCGACGATCCCATCAATATCGGTGCACGTATCATCGGCGAGCGTTTCGGCGGAAGCATGGGACTCAACATACTGATCGATTCAGGCCATCCCGACGGGGTGAAAGACCCCGACTTCCTCCGGACCGTGGAGAGCATCCGAGCATGGCTGGTTTCCGATAGAAACGAACGCCTCCAGATCTGCCGCACCGATTCCTTCACCGATGTAATCAATCGCATGCACATGGCCATGAACAACAACGAACCCGCGTTCTACGATATACCGAATTCGCGGACGGATATACTCGATTATCTCGAGATTTATTCCGGAGAAGACGAGAATTCCGACGGCCGCCCGGACGATTTCGAACCTTACGTCGATCCGGAATTCCGCACGATCAACCTCTTCGCCAGATTGCATGAAAAGGAAGGGGCCCCTCTGTCCACCTCCCGGCTCAACGAGATAATCTCCGAAATACGCACCGGCATCACGCCGATCTTATCAAGTAACGGCTACGGACTTAAAATCTCCGGGGAGCCCATTATCATCACCAGGCTCGCACACCATGTCGTTGCCGGACAGCTCATGAGCCTATTCCTTTCGCTCGCGGTCGTTGGTATTGTTGTTACCCTGCTCTTTAAAAACTGGAAGGCCGGCCTTGTCTCCCTCATCCCCATAGGAATCGCGGTCACACTTAACTTCGGCATTATGGGGTGGACTGGAATCCGCCTGGACATCGCCACCGCCATCATCGCATCAATCACCATCGGTATCGGCGTGGACAATACCATTCATTTCCTCAACACCTACCGCCACCATCGGGCGGCAGGACACGATATAAACCGCACCATTATCCTCACCCTTAGGACAGCCGGCCGCGCGATCATTTACACGGCTCTTGCGCTCATCCTGGGCTTCGCGGTCCTCATCGTCTCCAGCTTCAAGCCCATACTGTTTTTTTCGATTTTGGTCGGCATAACATTCATCGCGACCACGGTCGGCGCCCTGCTCGTGCTCCCCTCCGTCATCAGGCTCACTGAAGTGGATCTTTCCGAGTCGAGGTCTGATTCGCGGTTCTGGAAATATTTTTATATCGGCGATCTATTCCAAATCGATAGCCGGAAAACAATCGAAGGAGGTTCACAATGAGATCGTTAGTATATGCGCTCTCTGCGGCCATGGTGCTCTTCACCGCCCCGCTGTACGCCCTGGATGGGAGGCAGATTATGGAAAAGAGCGATTCCCTCGCTCAACCGAACAGCGTACGAGCCACGGTCCTTATGCTCGTCGAGAAGGGCGGACGTATCGAAGAAAAGGAATTCGAGCTGACGGGGAAGAAGTACGGAAACGACGAAAAGGTGCTCATACGTTTCAGCCGGCCCACCAGCATACGGCTCCTAACGCACACCTACAAGGGACGCGATGACGATCAATGGCTCGCGCTTTCGTCGGGAAAAGTGAAACGGATCGCCCTTGCCGACTCAGACAAGCCCTTCGTCAATTCGCATTTCTACTACGAGGACCTCAAGTCGCGCGATATAGACGATTACGCCTACACGCTGCTCGGAGAGACGAAAGCCGGCGGGGCCGATTGTTACGAGGTCGAGGCAGTTGCGAAATCGAAAAAACTGGTGTACGACAAGGCCGTATTCTACGTGGATAAGTCGAGTTTCTTCATCGTGCGAATCGACATTTTCATGAAAGGACAGCTGCACAAATATCTGGAGAATCACGACATACGGAAGATCGACGGAATACTTACACCCTTCCGCGCCGTAATGCACACGGCCGATGGAAAGGGCAAGACCGAATTGAAGATCAAGACGGTCACCTACAACGTACCGATCGCGGACTCCGTATTTTCCAAAGAAGCTCTCAGGTAAACGTACGTTCCGGCGGCAAGCTCGGCCGTGCCGCCGGACCACTCTAAAAGAGAATCCTTTCTATCCCTTTTTTCCTGACCGTCTGAATGAACTTCTTTTCCCAATCTCTGCCAAGAAAGCGTTCCGCCGCATATACCGCCAGCGAGCGCCCTTTTACAGACACTTCATCATTGATCTTGCAGAGGCCCTGAACGCAGCTGGGGCATGTCGTAAGAACGCTCACCCTGCTTCTACGGGTCGTGCCGAGAAGGTTGAGTTTTTTACGCTCGCGAAGCGTGTTGGATATCTCGGGGGTCGACAGCGCGAGAGTTCCGCCCTCGCCGCAGCAGTTGGGGATGTTTACCGGGCTCGCTCCAAAGAGTTTCTCGAAAGTCTTTTCGTATCCGAGGTGCCGAAGCGGCGTATGACAGGGCTCATGATAAAGCACCGGATGCCGCGCCGCCGGGACTCCCCCGTAAAATCCCTCCCGCGCGATAAACTCGTTGATGTCCATAATGGACGCGCCGTTGAATATGTTCTCGATCTCGTACTTCTCGAGCATTTCGAAGCAGGTGCCGCACGAAACGATGATATGCTCGATATCCATGTATCCGGTGGTGTCCGCGATTCTGTGAAACAGAACACGGTTTTCATAGCTGCGCATGTCCGCCTGTTCGATCATGCCGTTGGCGAGCATCGGGTAGCCGCAGCAGATGAACTCGGGCGGTATGACAACGCGTATGCCGGCGTTGTAAAGCAGGGCGATCACCGCGATGCTTATCTCAGGAAACATCCTCTCGGATCCGCAGCCCGGAAAATACACAACGCTTTTCTTTACCGGTATGTCGGGATTTTCGAATGAATAGAAGCTGTTCGTTCCCTTGAGACGCAACAGCTCCCGGAGCGACTTCTGCCCCGTGCGCGGGAAACGCCCGGCGAGAAAACCGGCAATACGCGGCACAACGGCCGCCGTGATCCTGGAAAACGGCCTGTTGAAATAATAGCCGAGCCGTTGCGCCCCATACCCCAGACGGAATATGAGCACGCGCATGAGCTTGTTGATGTAATAACCGCGGCGGCGCAGGAAAAAGATGGTGAACTGTGTCGCCACCTTGAACTGCGATTTCTTCCGCTGAACCATCAGCTCGCGTATATCCAGCGTGATATTGCCGAAATCGATCTTAACCGGACACGGGACCTGGCAGCGGTGGCACATCGTGCAGTGGTCCGAAATCTCCCTGAGCTTCTCGAAGTTCCTGAACGAGAGCGAGGTCGAGGTCTGTGCGTCGTAGAGCACGGCCTCCATAATGAGGCCGACTCCGAGAATTTTGTTGCGCGGGTTATAAAACATGGTGCCGCAGGGATAGTGCGTATTGCATACGGATTTGCACTTTCCGCAGCGCACGCAGGGCGCGATGGATGTAGACAGCGTCTCGAGGTCGGTCGCCTTGAGGATGAAGGCCTCCAGCTCGAGCAGGTTGAACGACGGCGTGTAGATGCGGCTCTGCGGAAAATCCGCTCTGAGCTTTCCCGGGTTGAAAAGGTCGTCCGGGTCATTTTCCAGCTTGTACTGGCGGTATCCCTCGAGCACCGCGTCATCGATGAAACGCAGTTTAGTGAGGCCGATTCCATGCTCTCCCGAAATCACGCCCCCCATTCTTACGGTTTCGCGCATGATGACCCCCGCGGTCTCGTCCGCCTCGCGCATCATAAGGTAATCGTTTGAATGCACGGGGATGTTGACATGCACGTTGCCGTCGCCGGCGTGCATATGGGTCGCGATGATGATCTTGCGCTTGCGCTCGTTCTGAACCACCGCGCTGAACCTGTCCAACAGCTCCTCGTAACCGTGGAAGGTGATTGCAAAGTGCGTTATGACCTCGTCGTCGAACTGGATCGTGATCACGCCGTCCTGTATGAGCTTGAACACGGTTTCTGCGCCGCTCCCGCCGAGATCCTCGCCCGCAGGACGGTCGAAATTTTCCACGTAGGAACGATAGAGGTCCCGTACTTTTTTAAGGCTCCCGACGTACGCGTCGATCCGGGCTGCGCTGAAATCTGCCCCCTGCGCCACTTTGGCCTCGGAGAGGAAACGTTCCACCTCGTCGATTATGCGTATGTTGTTTTCGAGTTCTTTCTGCAGATTGAGTTTCTCGATATAATCGGCGAAGAGCGGCAACTTTTCAAGCGGTATAACGACGTCTTCGTTCAGCTTGAACGCATTGGTGTGCCGCGCGATGGCGCCAAGGTTTTTACGGTCCTGCCAGAAGAGCATCCGCTCCTTTTCGTCGGCGGCGACGATCCCCTCTGTGTTGTAGGGCTCCACAAGACGTATGACCCTCTCGCACGCGCTGGCGAGGAGCTCCTCGTTGTTGCTCTCGATGTCCACAAGGAGCACTGCCTTTGGAATGGCGGTGCGCTTCGATTTATTCCTGTAGTTGATCGCAAGCACATATTTTTCGTCGAAATGCTCGAGCGCCGTGAGGAAGACGACGGCGTCGTGCTCGAATGTGTTCATTATATCGACGATAGCCTTCGACGCGTTTATAAGGTTGCTTCCGAAGAATTCCAGGCAGATGGTCTTGCAATGAGCGAAGGGGTGGTACAGCACGAAACGCGCGGTGGTGATTATGCCGTCACCTCCCTCCTTCTGCACTCCGGGCAGCCCCTTGAGGGCCTTGTTGGTAATGTCTTTCCCGAGCCCCTTTTTGCGGATCTCGGTACCGAGCAGGGTGATGGTATTAAGCGGCACGCTCTTTCCGGCTTCCAGGATGCACACGTCGAATACCACCGTATCGTCGGGGAGGATCTTCCGGTGAGGATGGTTCCGGCGCTTTACCTCCAGCACCCTGCCCTGCGCGTCAACAATCGTGAACGAGAACAGATTGTCGATGGCGGTTCCCCACATCACGCACTTCTTTCCGCCGGCGTTTTCGGCGATATTGCCGCCGATCGTCGACGCCCATGCCGAGGTGGGATCGGTCGCAAAGATATAGCCGTTGTGTTCGCAGAATTCAATAACGTCATCCGTGACGGCACCCGCCTCGACACCGATGACGGGGACGTCCCTGCCGTCGACCCGCTCGATTTCAATGGCGGATATGCGGTTGAGCTTCTCGGTGTTGATGACCATGGTATTGCGGCGCACGGGGATCGCTCCGCCGGTAAGTCCCGTGCCGCCGCCCCGCGGAATAACACTGAGGCCGAGTTTCCTTGCCGCGCGAATGAGCCCCGGGACCTCCTCCACGGCGTCCGGGTACACCACGACTGTCGGATACTCGACCCGCCAGTCGGTTGCGTCGGTGGCGTGGGCTACTTTGTGGAAAGCGGTAAACTGGATATTGCCCTTCGCGGTATACGACGTGAGGACGTGAAAAATTCTTCTGCGCAGGCGCTTTTCGGCGGCAAAGCCCGCAAAGAACTCCCTGTCCAGAATTCTCGTCTTTTCAACCAGCCTCATTACCAGCGGATTGTCGTTGGATGCCTTTACAATGGTATCAAGTCGAACCTCATGCAGGCGTCTCAGGCGGCGCTGCTTCTTGGGGTCTTCAAGGTAATCGTTGAAAATATAGGGATTACGGTCGATTATGAACAGGTCGCCGAATATCTCGAAAAGAAGCTTGGCGCTCCTGCCGGTAACGCGCTGCGAGCGCAGCGTATCGATGAGATCGGCGGTTTCCTCGTCGAAGTACCTGAGGATAATCTCGCGGTCCGAGAACGAGGTGTAGTTGTAGGGTATTTCCCTGTATTTAAAGTCTTTCTTCATTAACTTTCAGCCCGCATTATACGCTTCGTGTAGCCTTTAGAGCAGGAATCCACCCGTTTGATACAGTAATAGGATAGCGCTTTATTCGGCGAAAAAACCGTATCGTCAAGAGAATTAATGAGCACACCGGGTTTTCACGAAGAGCCTCGCTATACCGGGTAAAACAGAATTCGCCCGCATCACTCAAAGCGCCCTCATTTGCGATAGGTCACGCGGAATTCCTTTTCCGACGCCCTCCACGCCGCCCCATGATTAATTCCGAAAATATACAAAAAACTATTGACAATTATAGCGCACTGAACTATGTTCATATTATGAATATAATTCATGAAATTCTCATAGACCCATTCCTTGTTGGCGGCCGTATATGAACGGAATGGCCCGAATGGGGACTACTCGACAGAAAACATCGTAAATCGAGGAGGTACCGTATGCCACGCATGACACCGTCTGAAGCGCTCGTCGAAACGCTGGTTGCCGAGGGGGTACGCGACGTATTCGGCATCGTTGGAAGCGCCTTCATGGACGCGCTTGATCTTTTCCCCGCCGCGGGAATACGCTTTATACCCGTCGCGCACGAGCAGGCCGCTGCCCACGCCGCCGACGGCTATGCCCGTGTTACGGGCCGGCCGCAGGCATGTAT
>CAZEAH010000025.1:0-5815 GCA_964510075.1 uncultured Leptospirales bacterium
GCCCTGTTTGTGTCCGAATGCACCATCTGGAACGCCCGCCAGTGGGAGCTCCTTGAAAACAGGTCGTTCCACTTCAAGAAATTCGTCTATTACCTCAAGGGGACAGACCGGCGGACCGCCTTTGAATTCATGCGCGATTTTCCCCTTGATGATGTTCTGCGCGTCGTCGGCGAGAAGTATTCCATCGAGATCGATTCCTCGGAGTTCAGGTCGTTTATGGAGGTTCCGGACAACGAACGCCGGTTGACTGTTTTCGGCGTGATTCTCAGCGAGCGCTTCACATGGGAGTCCAAAACCGTTCAGCGAAACACGGTTGAATTCGAATACATAAACGAGTTCGCGGAGGAATCGACCGACACCCTCAGGCGGTATTCGCTGGTGATCAAGACGGACGGAAAGGTACGCGCCGTTTACGGGGACACAATCGATACGCGCAATGACGTCGTCTCCAGCCTGTCTAAGCTGGTGCGGCGCAGATGAGAGGGCACGCGCATGGGTGAACATCCGAAAACCGATTACTCCCCGTTCGACCGTCCGGAAATACTGCTGTATCTTTTCCACCCGCGCCCCGAGACCGGTTACGGAGGAGGAAGCGGGTACGAAGAGCTTTCCATCCCGGTGGCGGGCGGCGAGAAAATCGGCGGAAGGCTGTACACCGCCGGTCCGATGTCGCCGACGCTTCTGTTCTTCCACGGCAACGGCGAAATCGTCGAGGACTATCACGACCTCGGTACGCTCTACACGCGCATGGGTCTCAATTTCATGCCGGTGGATTACCGCGGCTATGGAAGGTCCACCGGCACTCCCAGCGTTACTGCCATGATGGGCGACTGCCATGACATACTCGAATACGCCGCCGCTCACCTGGCCGAAACCGGCCACAGGGGGCCGATTGTGGCCATGGGGCGGTCGCTGGGGAGCGCCTCCGCGATCGAACTTGCCTATCATTATCCGGACCGCGTCCGGGGGCTCGTCGTCGAGAGCGGTTTCGCGAGGATAATACCGCTCCTCCGCCTGCTCGGCGTGGACGCAAAGCGCTACGGCATTACCGAGGAATCCTCGTTCGACAACGGCCGCAAGATCGCGGCGTACCGCGGGCCGACCCTCATCATCCACGCAGAAAACGACCATATAATACCCTTCGAGGACGGGGTCATGCTCCATGCCATGAGCGGATCCGCGAATAAAAAAATGCTCGAGATTAAAAAGGCCGACCACAATACCGTGTTCCAGTATGGCCTTAAAGACTATATGGAGGCCGTTGCGCGCCTGGCCTCCGACGCCGCGAACGCCTGACGGCGCTCTCCGGAGTGGACGTTCACGCGAATGTCGCCGGCGGCGGCCCGGTTGTGTCCGCGCGTAAGAAAATGGTTGACGCTTGACCGCTTCCGGATTCTGCTTTGACATCACTCGCGCCCGCCGCGGCGGAGCCTGAAGAGACGGCCGGCCACCATGGAACTAATACTTACAGGAATAAAAGAGGCGTTCCGCCTCCTCGTTACGCTCGACGGGGAAATATTGCGCGTCACGCTGCTCTCGCTCAAGATTTCGGGCGGCGCGACCCTCATCAGCCTTGTCGTCGGCGTGAGCACCGGCACCGCCATCGCGCTCTCCGAGTTTCCCGGCAAGAGGCTGGTGGCAAGCATTATCAACACGGGCATGGGCCTGCCTCCGGTCGTCGTGGGCCTCTTTGTCACAATATTCATCTGGCGCAACGGGCCGTTCGGATTTCTGGGCATCCTGTACACGCCGGCGGCCATGGTGCTGGCGCAGGCGATCATCGCCACGCCCATCGTGACCGGCATCAGTTTCGCCGCAATTCAGCACCTTCCCGACAGGCTCCGGCTCCAGATACTCTCGCTCGGCGCCACGCGCGCGCAGATGGTCTGGATGCTCATGCGCGAGGCGAGGCTCCCGCTTCTGGCGGCGGTGATGGCCGGTTTCGGCGGAGTAATCTCGGAGATCGGCGCCTCGATAATGGTGGGCGGCAACATCAAAGGCTATACGCGGGTGCTCACCACCGCCACCGTAATGGAAACCAGCCGCGGGAATTTCGATATCGCCATCGCTCTCGGAGTCATCCTCCTTATGCTCACTTTCGCCGTAAATTATATCCTTACCTCCATCCAGCAGAGGGGCGGCCGGTGAAGCCCCGGGCGAAGGCCGCCCTCACCGTAAAGGACCTTCTTGTCGAGAGGGGCGGAGCGGTGATACTGGAGGTGCCGGAGCTCGCCCTCTCGGCGGGAGAGGTGCTTGCGGTCATAGGGCCGAACGGGGCGGGCAAGACCACTCTCCTGACGTCGGTACTCGGATTGCAGAAATCGATTACGAGAGGGACCGTGAGCAGGGGCGAGTTCACGTTTCCGGGCACTCCTCCGCACGTCTATCGGCGGGGGTTCGCAATGGTATTTCAGGACTCCCTGCTCTTCAATGGAACCGTATTCGACAACGTGGCATCCGGGCTCAGGATTCGCGGGCTCGGGCGGCGCGAAGTCGAGAAAACGGTCCATGAACAGCTCGAGCGTTTCGGAATCGCCGCGCTTCGTAACAGAAAGGCCCACTCGCTTTCGGGAGGGGAGGCACAGCGGGTAAGCCTCGCGCGGGCCCTGGCCACATCGCCGCAGATACTCCTGCTCGACGAGCCCTTCGCCTCGCTGGACGCCCCGGCGCGGGAGTCCATTCTCGATGACCTGGAAAAGGCGCTCGCCGGCTCGCGCACGGCGGTCATGCTGGTCACCCACGACCGGATCGAGGCGCTGCGTCTGGCCGATACGCTTCTGGTCCTGGAGAAGGGGAGAATTTTACAGAAAGGCGGGACCATCGAAGTCCTCAGGCGTCCGGCCAGCGAATTCGTCGCCTCGTTCGCCGGGACCGAAACCGTGGTGGCCGGAAAGGTCGCCAGAAGCGGGGGCGGAATAGTCGTTGTCGCGGCCGCGGGCGTCGAGGTGGAGGCCGCCGGCGAGGCGCACAGAGGTCAGCGCGTGGCGCTGTGCATACGGCCTGAAAATATCGTTCTTGCCTCGGGGGGCGGGAAGAAAACGAGCGCGCGCAATTCCTTTACCGGCCGTATAACGAGGCTTTTTCCCATGGCCCATTTTTATAAGGCCGTCATCGATTGCGGCTTCCCCCTCGTCGCGTACGTCACTCACCGGTCCATGGAGGAGATGGGGCTCCGCGAGGGCCTTCGCGTTAACGCCTCCTTCAAGGCCACATCCGTGCACATCATTAAAAAAGAGCACTAGACCGATGATCGACCTTCATACCCACACCAGCGCCTCCGACGGCCTGCTCGAACCGGCGCGGCTCGTCGAACTGGCCGCCATGCAGGGCGTACGCGTGCTGGCCGTTACCGACCATGATACAACCGACGGCATACCCGGGGCCCTCGCGAGCGCCTCCGGGTTCGATATACGGCTCATCCCGGGGATCGAGTTCAGCGTGGAGTACCCGAACGGCTCCTTCCATCTGGTGGGGCTGTTTGTGGACCACGAAAATCCCGCTCTCGCGGGAGCGGTGAGGCGACTGAAGGACATCCGCGAGGGTCGTGGTGAACGTATAGTAGAGGAGCTTGCGAAGGCCGGGGTGAACATTCCCCTTGAGGAGGTCGCCGCTGAGGCGGCCGGGGGGGCCCTCGGGAAGCCGCACTTCGCCCGCGTCATGGTACGGCGCGGGTACGCTAACAGCGTGGAGGAGGTGTTCGAACGCTACCTTGTCAACGGTCGCCCGGGCGCCGTCCACAAGGAAAAGCTGTCTCCGGCCGAGGCCATCCGCCTGGTGCTGGAGGCCGGCGGGCTCCCCATCCTCGCGCATCCGTCGTCGCTTGGGATGCCGTCGTTCGAATCGTTCGAGGCGCTGCTCGACGAACTGCGGGAGATGGGGCTGGCGGGAGTCGAGGCCTATGCCTCCACGCACGCGGACGAGGAGGTGCGGCGCTACGAGACACTGGCGCGAGACCGCGGTCTTCTGGTTTCCGGCGGAAGTGATTTCCACGGCGAGAGCGACGAGCGGCCCGGGTATTACGGCCAGGGCAGGGTCATTCCGGTCGAACTCATAAAGGAAATGGACAGCTATCGCGGAACGGGACCGGCCGGCCGGGCGTGAGGCCGCGGTGGGTACAGGTTTTCATCACTTGCGCTCCAGCGTTTCATGTCTAACGCGGACCAGTTCCCGGTTGAAACGCTCCGCCTCCATCATAAACGGGGTATGAGCGGATCGCTCGAAAACGATCAGTCGTTTGCCGCGCGGCGCCTTCAGTACGGCGCAGTACCGTTCAATAAGGCTCAACGGGGTATTATAATCGTTCCTGCCGCAGAAGAAATACGCCGGTATTTCCAGCGAGGGCACATCGTTGAAAAGATCCATATTTTTGGTCGTATTCCACATCGGGCCGCTGCCGCGGTTGGCCCCCCGCAGCCATGCGAGGTAATCGCCCGCGCCGTATTCCGGTGCAAACAGCGCGATGCGAGCAAGGGTCGCAAAACCAATGTCCATGCCTCCTCCAAAGTCGTCGATCATGCCGATAAACCTGACAAAACGGTCGTGGTCGGTGTAAGGAGGTTCTCCAAGCCGCGCAAGCCGTACCTCGGCTCGTTTGTTGCCGGTCTCCCGCAACCGGGCCCTGAGCCAGTCATACGAAATTTTGTCCGCTTCGATGCCGTTTACCACCTGGCTGACTCCGATATAGGCATGATACTCCTCAGGATACGAGTGAGCGACCCGGATTCCGAGCTGAGAGCCCCAGGAGTGCCCGAGCAGGAATATTTTTTTCTGGCCGAATCGTTTTTTAAGGTACAGTGTCACCTCGCGGGTGTCGTTTAAAAACGACTCGAATCGAATGGTGGATTCATCAAAACCCCGCGGATTGGACTTGCCAGCGCCGCGCTGGTCCCAGTGAACCACTACAAAGTGGTCTTCCAGTCCCGTGTTGAAGTGCCGGGCGATCGGCATCTGGGCGGCGCCCGGTCCGCCGTGCAGCCAGAGCAGGACCGGGTTGCGCCGGTCCCTGCCGCGGATCAACAGCCACTGGTCCATGTCGCCGATATAAACCCGTTCAAGCGACGCGATGCTCTCGGGGACGACAAGCCCGTTAGTATCCACTATAGGGTCCGTTGCGGGTCGATCACATGATATGATCGAGGCGACCGCGAATGCTGTAAGTATTACGAGATGTTTTAACGTCATGTCGGTTTCTCCCTGTGCTTTGCGGTGTTTTTTTTCATGTATTCGCCGATTTAATTGTACACCGTAAATAGCGCACGCTGAATGAAAAATTTAAGAAAACCTGTTACCCGGTGTCATACAACATATACTCATGAATCAGAAGGCGTGTGAAAAATCAACTGACATGCTCCTGTCCTCCGAGCTGATGCCGTAATATGTATGGATCACGAATGCACGATTCCATACGATGGCAAAACCGCCTCCGTAACCGAACCGGTAGTTGTCCAGAACTCTTATGGGGTCAGCCGGGTGGTCAAAAACGCTGCCGGCATCGAGGAAAGCGACAGGCAGGAGTTCGATCATCTGGCCGAATACGGTAATCGAAAAGGCCCGGGCGCGCAGTTCGAGGTTCCCGCATGTCATGGTGTATCCCGTGAACCGGTCGGAATGATATCCGCGCAGTGTCCGGTTATTGCCGAGTCCGTACTGTGATTCCATCAGAAAATAAAAGGAGTTAAGCTCATTGAACGGAGCTTCCCGCGAAATACTTGTATATGCGGCCCTCAGAGCCGCCGTCAGCCGTTTATACACGGTGGCGAAGACCCGTAGGCTCGCGGTATGGCGTATGAAGGAATAATCGGATCCGAAAGACGCC
>CAZEAH010000025.1:5825-13845 GCA_964510075.1 uncultured Leptospirales bacterium
ACGCCGCGGCGGCGCGCAGCGTGTATTCGGCGAGTATTCCCTCACGCGGATCGATTTCGTGACTTCGCGAATCGTATCCGATCCCCATAACCGCGGAATTAATCCACCCCTCTTCGCCGTCTCGGCCGTCTTCCTCGAGCCTGGTGGGTAGTGAAACGACGTCTTCGGCGCGGGTGCCGGATTCGTTTATATCGAAACGTCTCCCTCCCCACGGGCGGATCTCGGTCCGTCGCACGCCGGTTCCCAGACGCAGACGAATGCTGTCGAAAGCGTCAAAGTATAGGTCAATCCTTCCCTCCGGCGAGGTGACGGAGTACTTGTCGTATTTGTAATTTCGGGGATCGGCGAGAAGAAATCGCCGTCGGTATTCTCTCTGTGTACGGTACCGTATGCCGTTCCTGTCGGTGAGACGTCGAGTCTGTTCCGGGCCGACTCCATAGTAGGAAGCATTGAGGGATTCCTGCCACATACCCATGGCCTTGATCCTAAAAGGTGATCCGGCGAAGCGGACCATATCGGTTTCCAGCAGGGCGGTGGTGGAGCCGCCCATGGTTCTAAAGAACAGCAGATTGTAATTTTCAAAATACGGCGTTTCCCGAAAATACGGGTCGTCGGCGCAGCCGTTGTTGAAAATACTGAGTTTAAGGCCGTACCCGATACCCTCGTCGGAGGTAAAATTTATCAATGGGAGGCCTGCCGGAAATAGTCCTTCTTTTTTGAATTCTCCGGGTTTTCGTGATACGTCCTCGGCCGATACCGCTCCGACCGACATCACGGGAAAAAGCATGAAAAACAGAAAACATACGCATGCAGGTTTCATATCGGGCCTCGCTGAAATGGATATGCCCGATATGTATCACTCTTTGCATTGTCTGTCGTCCTGTCCTGTAAGCCTGGACGTTTTTTCGTGCGAAACCAATAATACAGCGGTTTTCCGTTCCGGTCGCCGCGCCGATATACGCCAGAGACTCAGTTCGTCAGGAGGCCAAACGGGTTATTCTTTTTCTGTATTCGGAGGGGGTAAGGCCCGTGTATTCTCTGAAAACGGCGTTAAAAGCCGATTTTGATTTAAAACCGGAATCGAAGGCGATTTCGATAATCTTTTTGCCGTACCCGGAAGCATCATCCATGATCCGGCGGGCTTCTTCAACGCGATACCTGTTGATAAATTCGAAGAAATTCATGCCTAGGCGTTGGTTGATCACCTGGGAAAGGTGGTTCGGTATCACTCCGAGGTCTTCGGCAAGTTTCTGCAGGTTAAGTTCACTCTCAAGGTGAGGGCGCCGTTCTTTCATATGCAGGATCAATTTCCTTTCAAGTTCCGCCGCACGATTTACGGTGAGTGAGGACCTTTCGTATTTTCTGGCAGCCGTTACGGGACCACCGTCCGTAAATATGTCGCGCTGGACGAACGAGAGGTAGGCCAGAATGTGGATGAGGACGATCAGAACGAGATCGTTATATTCGTTTAGAAAGCCCGGAACCGCGCCCCCCCGCAATCGGTATACGAGCAGAGCGACGTAGCAGGCAAGCCCCGTGATGCACGCGATAATGAATCTTTGCAGCCAGGCCAGATTTATACGATCGGTGTACGAGAACGATGCACGGATGTTTACGGTATGGGTGCGCAGGTCTTTGAGACAGAGTAGGAGATATACCGCCAGATGGAGGAGCTGAAGATAGACTACGAAAAAGAATGGAGAGCCGTAGTCCATCAGATCGGCAACGTCGCTTATTTTCACCTTCACATCGCTAAAATAATACGGCATCAGAGAGAGGGTATGAAGAATAAAAGGCGCAAAATGGACGATCGTGGATCGTCCGAAAAATGTGGTCGCTCTTACGAAAGAACGGGTATAGAGCAGCACCAGGGGGCCGAAGGCAAAGGTATTGGGGGCTCCCACCAGAAGAAAATGAGGGAACGAAACGTACAGCCCGCTTGTTATATAGAACGTATAAAAAAAACCCCACGACAGCAGTATGAACAGTACGGCAAGCCAATAATCGGCTTTTTTGTCGGCTCTGGAACGCCCCGTGAAGATAATTCCGAGAAAGAGGCAGTTGAATGAGCCGATCAAAATGATTATCTGACGTATTCCGATAACAAGATCCATGCCGGTGTTACTGTCCGCTCGAAAAACCGAAAGACCTGGACCGCTCAGGGGTAGAACGGCAGCGCCGAAAGGCCCGCCGTCTCGTCGAACCCAAGCATCAGGTTGGCGTTCTGCACGGCGTTCCCCGACTGGCCCTTGACGAGGTTGTCGATCACCGACGTTATGAACAGCTTGCCGGTGCGCTCGTCCACCATGGCGCGTATCTCGCAGCGGTTCGACCCGCGCACGTCGGTGGTATTGGGCGAGCTGTCGGTGATGTACACGAACGGCCTGCCCCTGTAGTATTCCCTGTATATCGACTGCGCGTCCGCGGTCGTCATCCCGGGCGTGCAATCGGCGTAGATCGTGGTCAGAATGCCCCGGTTGAGCGGAACGATCTGCGGAACGAACAGGATGCGGTACTGATTTTGGGAGCGCGCGTTGAGAACGTTCTCCACCTCGACGATGTGCTGATGACGCCCCTCCCGGTAGGTGTTTACGTTTTCGTACCGCTGGGGGTAGAAGTTCGTTTCTCCGGGATTCTTGCCCGCGCCGGAAACGCCCGTTTTTCCGTCGCAGACGATGGTGCTCCCATCGATCATTCCCTTTTCCACCGCGGGAAGCAGCCCCAGAATCATCGATACCGCGAAGCAACCGGGATTGCCGACCAACCTGGCGGTTCTGATCCGTTCGGCGTTGATCTCGGGCAGGCCGTACACGGCCCGGGGCAGCATGTCGGCGGCGAGGTGGGCGGTCTCCATTCCCTTATTTGCGGCATAGACCGTATAGTCGGCCTCGCTTCCGAACCTGAAATCGCCGCTGAAGTCGATGACGGGTATCCCGTGACGGTGGAACTCCTTTATCAACGTCATCCCGGCCCTGTCGGGGGTGGAAAAGAAGGCGATATCGATGTCACCGTAATCGATGTTTTCCGGTTGCTCGACGAGCATATCGCAATATCCCTTGAGGTGGGGAAACACCCTGCTGACGGGAACGCCGGCGTCCTTACGCGCAACGAGCTGTTTGATCCTGATGCCCGGATGGCGGAGCAATAGTTCGATAAGGCCGAGCCCTCCGAAGCCCGTCGCACCCACTATAAGCGCTTTTTTCATTTCTGTCTCTCCATACGAAAGTGAACGCCAGACTGGCACCGCGCCGGCAATTTGTAAATAACTATCCCTGTGGTCCCTGACTGCGGAGGGTCCCCATCACTTGTAAACGCTGCCCATCGAGGAGACCGCCTTCTGAACGGCCGGGTCGTCGGGATATCGCATGAGGATGTCGGTGAGCGCCTCGTCCCGCGACTCCGACGTCCGGTTAAGCGCGACCACGAGCTCCTTGAGCTCGAGCGGAAGATCTTCGGGGTGCAGCAACTCGGGGTATTTCTTTTCAAGCTCCTCGTAGCGGGGCCTCAGTCTTTTCATGTCGTTTCCGAGGTTTGTGATCGAGAGCGCCGCCTGGTCCGCGCTTTCCGCCCGTTCGACATCGGCGACAAACCTCTCGCGGGCGTCGATCATTTCGCGTATGACGATTTTGATGTCGGCGTACTTGCCCGTACCGCAGCCGCCCTGGAATACAAGCGCCGTCAGAAAAAGAAGACAGGCCAATTTCCGGATCATTCGGCCCCTCCGTGGTGGTTTCTGCCCACTGTATACACGCGGAGTAGGCCGCTGTCAAACAGAAATGGGCCTAATACCGCTGGTTCGTAAAGCGGACTCCCCTGGGAAGCGTGACCGGCCCGTCCGCGACGGTGAATGGCGCGGGAAGGTATATGTAGATGGGGTTTATCCCGATTCTCGTATAGTAATAGCCCAGATATTCGCCGTCGTCGGCGTTTCCGTTCGCCGGGGCGTTGTCCAGGACCGCGAAGAGGTATATATCGCGAAGTTCAAACGGGTCACCGACGATGGTGCCGCCCGTGTCCGGATCGCCGTAGAGGGCGGGGAAAATGCTCATGGTCTGCGGGGTTAAGAAATCGAGCGGAAGCGTCGTCATCCCCACAATATAATCCATGTCGGTTATCTTCATCTGCAGCAGGTCGAAGCCGTCCCTGTGGACCCCCACGACTATAACGCGGTCGTTGTTCCCGTAGGCGGGCAGGGCGCCCGCCTCGAGCGTAAACGCTACCGAGGCATTGTGGTGGAAAATCCTTCTTTTAATTGCGAAGCTCCATCCATTGCTGCCTGGTTGAAGCGTCGTTTGGCCTTCCTGGAGAACGATTGTGTTTCGCAGCTCGCCGCTGTTCTGGTAGAAGCCGGCGTAATCGCCGGGGCCGGGATCGGGGAATCCGCCCGTAAAGTCGAGGTCCCATAGGGCGAGCACCATCACCTCGTTGCCCGGGGCGAGACCCGAAGCGGACAGGTCGATGTCGAATTCGCTGGTTCCGTTCGGGAGTCTCTGGAACTGGCGTATCACCGACAGCGGATCGGTGAACAGCGCGGCCGGATCGGAAGGCCGGGCCACCACGATGAATACGGGAGGGGAGTCCGCGCCGTATGCCGAGGGCGGGATGAAATTCCCGGCAAGAGAGATCTCGTGGCCCGACGGAGCGGGGATGGTAAACCTCTCGCGGATGTCGATTCCCGTGCGTATTCCTCTGTCGATGCTGATGAGCGACGGAAGGCCGGAAGGATGGTCTGAATAATAGCCGATGCCGTCGCCGGCGTCGGGAACGCCGTTTCCGTTGCGATCGACGAGCGCGAGCAGGTACACGTTCGTTACGGGCGCGTCGAAACCGTAGGGAAGAATTCTCATGGTATACGGCGCGTTCGCTGCGCCCACGGAGATTTTGCTGTATCCGATGACGGCGTTGAAGTCGAGCGAGGCGAAATCGAGGGAGTTGATCTCACCGGCGTAGGCGATGAGAACGCAGTCGGCCGGAGCGTTCGGTTCGAGGGAGCCGGAAACCGATGCGTTGAAGTCGTACACCATACGGTTCACTTCAATTGAAATGCCCTCGTTCGCGCCCTCTTTGAGCCGATAGGTCATTGAAAAGGCCGCGCGGTCGATGTACAGGCCGACCAAATCCCCGGCGGTAGGATAGGGTACCCCGCCCTGGTAGTCGGAGTCGACGAACGCGATGATCGCGATCTCGTCTCCCGCCCGGAGATTCGAGTCGGTGAGATCGATGCTGAAATTGCCGCTCTCTTCAACGGTGATGAGCTCTTTTATCGTTCCGAGAGGGTCTCGTTCGATCATTGCGAGGTCATCGGTAGCCGCCAGGGCCACGAAAAGCGGTCCGGGAGGGGCGGATGGAGCGGTCGAGACGGTACCGGAAAGCGAGAGCCGCCGGTCGCCGCCCGCTCCGCACGCGATGAGTGCGACCAGTAAGGTGAAAATGAGCGGGATGAAGGGCCTAAAACGCATAACGCGCCCTCGCCGTAACGATATCGTTGTCGTCGTAGAAACTGAAGATGGAGCGCTCCTTACCCCGCCTCGCCGAGATCGACGCGCAGGCAAGCTCGAGGCTCAGACCGTTTCCGAAGTCCCAGCCCAGCGAGGGCCAGACCATCGTCGCGTCGGCGCGTGCGTCCCAGAGGAATGTGATACATGCCTTAAGCCTTCCGCCGAGAAATTCGTCCTGAAGGCGCACTGCGAGCACGTCGGTTATGAGCGGGGCCATAATGCCGCCGTCGAAATAGCGCGACTGGTTCCATTCCACGGTAAGCACCGTTTCGCCCTCGTGGCCCTCAAGGAGCAGGCCGAGCGGTACGAAATAATTGAACCCGGCCGAATACGACACATAATGGCCCGTGCGCACCTCGAAGGGGAAACGCACCTGAGGACTGTAGTCCTGATCGACGACCCCGGCTTTGTCGGGCGAGTACACCGCCTCGGCCTGAATGACGACGCGGTCGAGGTTCATGGAGAAATCGAGGCCCGCCATAGTCACGGAATGATATTCGGGTCTAACGAGGATGGAAACCGGTTCGTTCGGCACGAGCACCGTGCGTATGGGGCGGAAGAGGGGTTCGCGGTCGGGCCCGCGGTAGAGGCTCGCGGCCATGTCCACCCCGGCGATGCTTGTCGCGTAACGGGCGCCGAACGCCGCGTTTGACGGAACCGGCGGGAGCGCTTCGGGCTCCCATATATGTACGGGAAACGGTCCTTCACGGTAGCGTATTTCCCAGAAGTTGCCCTCGGGCGGCAGCAGCAAGGGGACGTGCACCGGCACCACGACGAGCTCGAGTGTGGAGTCCGCGAGGAAGAACATGGCGCTCAGAGAGGGAACGGCCTGCCTGAGCTCGTCGTCGGCGCGAAACAGCACCTCCCTGAGATCGAATGGATTGAAGTATGAGGTCGGATTGAAGACATCGGCCGTACCCCAGCCGAAAATCTGGTTTCCCGCCCGCAGTCGCGTGTTGGCGATCTTCAGGTTGATGAACAGCTCCCTGAAGCCGGCCTCCGCACTATTCGAGGTGGCGGAGAAGTCGCGCCGTATTTCGGTTTCCCGGGAATAGGCGTACGAATCGTCGAGCCTCTGGGAGATAAGGGATGCGTTGGTATAAAGGTTTACAACCGCCTTGAGGTACAGGTTGTCGTGGCCGTACTTCATGTCGAGGTTCGCCTTGAGCTCGTGCTTTTTGACGGCGCCGGACGCCTCCTGTTTGCTTACCGCACGGACAAGGGCGCGGAACTCGGCATAGCCCGAGTATTCGAACGGGGCTTCAGCCCGTACAGTCGCGGTGTCCTTGTCCGGAGAGCCGACCTCCGCAGGGTCGCGGGAATGCCCGGACGGCACCGTTTCCTGCGAGAACGCGCCGTCGGCGAACAGAAACGGAGCGGCGCACACCAGCCCCGTAGCGACCAGCATGGATCCCGCGCGCAGTGAAGCGCGGCGATTTGAGCGGCGTCCACTCATTTGCGTATACCCGTCAGAATAACCCCCGCTATCATGCGCGCGACCTCGCCGTCGTCGTAACGGTCGATCTTTATCGAGGGAAGTATGTGCGAGCTCGCGAAGAATGACATGGAGGCGATGATAAACAGTTTGATGAAGAAGTCGTAATCGAGCTCCTTGAGCTTTCCCGTACGGCTCTTGCTTTCGAGCTGGCGGGCGAAGACGTCTTTTCCCGCGGCGACGAAATACCGTATCATTCGATCGGTATGCTTTCCCTCGAATTCGCTCAGGTCGATGAAGATGAGTTTAAAAAGATCGCGGTTGGAGTCGACCGATCTTTTAATGGCGAGGATGAGCCTCTCAATATTGAACGGGAAGTCTTCCGTGATCTCGCGGAAGGTGCCGGAGAGGGTTTCGATAATCGCCTTCGGGTCCAGGAGCTCCTCGAAGAGCTCGTCCTTGTTGCGGAAGTGGTTGTAGATGTTCCCCAGGGAGACGCCAGCCCTCTCGGCGATCTGCCTGAGGCCGGTGGCGGAGAAGCCCTGTCGCGAGAAGAGAGCCCGTGCGGAATTGACGATTTTATCCTTCCGCGTCATTACATCACCCCTCAAAATGAACAAACGTTCGTTCACTCAGAATATACTGCCGTCGAGGGCGGTTGTCAATAAAATCATTAAATTTTCCATGATCCGTTCGATTATCCTTGACAAACAGAGGGCCTCATCGTTGCTATTCATTCTACCTGAGTGTGTGCGAATTAAACACAATACACGGACTGTTGTTTTACCGTACGTATCGGGGAGGGTTCTTTCCGGAGGGGAAGGGGCCCTCTCGATGCAATCGGGCTCAGGAGCAACGGCCGGTTTGGGTCGATAAGGACGAGAGGAGGCATGCCGATGAAAAAGTACAATGTAGTGATCCTCGGGGCGACCGGCGCCGTGGGCATCGAATTCCGCAAGATACTGCTCGAGCGGAAATTTCCCATCGACAAAATCCGTTTCCTCGGATCCTCGACGGTCGGAAAACAGATCGATTTCGGCGGCCGCACGGTAACCGTGGAGGCCGTCGGGGACGATTCGTTCAGGGG
>CAZEAH010000026.1:0-13694 GCA_964510075.1 uncultured Leptospirales bacterium
GCAAGGGCTGTTCGAAAACAGGCCGTTTATGCCTCAATGTGCTGAATAGTTACCCATCTTTTTCCATTATTAAATCTTTATCCGCGTACAGGCTGACTTTTCTTCCGTCCGCCAGTTTTATTACGATAGAGTCCTCATTTGAAAAAAGTCCATCTGAAACCTCTTCTATGGGTATAAAGACATTTCGGATTTTCTTGCTATTGGACATTCTTGATCCTCTCGCTTGTATATTTTAAACGAAATATAATATACATAATTTAAATATCAAACAATTTTTGTATTAATCATTTCTGTATATTATCGAAGAAAACAAGATTTTTTTAAAATATTATATTCAATTCAATATGAGATTTCTCTACCCCTTCAATGTCTTCTTCAAGCTCTCGATGAGCGTTACCGGCGTGGGGTCGACCTTTTTCAGCAGAGCGAGCTCGTACGAGGCCCAGTCGCCGAGGTAAATAAGCGACATCATGCGCGCGAGCGCGCTTTCCCCGCGCGATGTGATATCGACCACATCGACCGTTTCTCCGAAGAGCTTCGCGCAGATGTCCATGCGGCGCGCGACGCGCTCGTGGTCCATTGAATCGCGCATCGCGACGACGATGAAGCGCTCGCGCTCCATCCCGGCGAAACCGACCAGCTCGTTGTGGCAGAGCTCAGGATACACATGGCAATAGGCGGGGTGCTTGGCGTTCTCGTTTATCTGGCACTTGAAGCGGTAAGCGGCCGGGGCCATCCGCTCGGAGGTGTGGATGACCGGGACGCGACCGTAGAGGCGCGCGGCGAGGGCCTTTCCCTCGCGCTCGTAGGAGGCGGTGTCGGCGAGCGTATCCATCATGTCCGAAAAATCCTTTTCTTTGAGATTGGCGAGCCCCGAGTTGGAGAGGAGCCGGAGCGCCGGAAGGAGCAGGTAACCCACGGCGCAGCGCGGCTGGAGACCCCCGGGCACGCGGACGACGGTGCCGGCCCTTGACGCGATCTCGCCGCCGGAGGTGACGGCGACGGTGCTTGAACCGCGCTCTTTCGCCTTTTCGAGCGCAGAGAGCGTCTCCTCCGTATTGCCCGAATAGCTCACGGCGAGGGTGAGCGTATCGGCGCCGATGAAGCCGGGTATGTCGTAGTCCTTCGAGGTAAAGACGGGGATCGTTCCGTCGCGAAGGAGCGCCTGTATGATGGCGCCGCCGATGCCGGAGCCCCCCATTCCGAGGACAAGGATTTTCGAGAAGCCGCCTTTAACCGATACGTTCTCGGCTATGGAAAGCGCTTCCTCGCACTGTTTCGGAAAATCGACGAGCACCTGGCGCATGTTGGACGTGTCGACGGTCATGGGCGTTCCTCCGCGTGTTCGGCCCGCAGGGCCGTGATGTGTGTCATGTACGCGCCGGCGCGGCGTTTTGCAAGAGATTTATGCTTGCATGAGGAACCTGGCGGGCAGGCGTATCCCGTTTCGTGTTGACTTCGCCGTACGGCGCGCTAGCATGATCGAGGATGTGACGGCATGACCGATTCGAACAGTGCGGGAGGGGGGCCACCGTGAAGGGATTACGTGGAATACCGCGCCGCGCAGCGGTCCGCTATGCGCTGCTGCAGATACCGTCGATCGTCCTGGTGCTGATCGTGCTCTATTATCTGGACCGTATCGCGCCGGTGCCGTCCCACGTGAAGGCGGTCATCATCGCGCTGGTCGTTCTGTCGGACATCGCAATGCTGCCGCTGTTGTGGCGCGCCTACGACACGCGTCCGGCGGCCGGACCGCTCTCGATGATCGGGGAGCGCGGCATCGCGCTTAACGAGCTTTCCCCGGAGGGGCTTGTCCGCGTACGCGGGGAGATATGGCGGGCGCGCGTGAGCGAAAGCCATGCGCCGCTTCCGAAAGGCGCGCCGGTGACGGTCACCGATCGCGAAGGGCTCGTTCTGACGGTCGAGACCGATACGGTAAGCCGGCCGTAAACGGGCGTGGCATGCACCCGGCCGGCCGAAGAATAAAAGGAGGTGTGGAGTGCGGATACTCATGAGGGCGCTCGGCGTTTGGCTGATCATTATCGCGGCGGAGACGCTGCATGGGATTCTCCGGGCCTTTTTCCTGGTGCCCGTGCTGGGCGAGATGCGGTCGGCCCGGGTCGGCATGCCGGTGGGGGCGCTCATCATACTGGTCATCGCCCTGCTCCTGGTTAAGTGGATGCGGGCAAGACGCGTGGGGGAACTCCTCGGCGTCGGTGCGTTGTGGACGGTGCTCACCTTCATCTTCGAGGTGCTTATAGGACTGTACGGCAGAGGCTATTCGTGGGAGCGGGTCCTCGCCGAATACAACCTGTTCGATGGCGGGCTGATGTCGATAGGGCTCGCGTTCATGCTCGTCTGCCCGCTCGTCGCCGCACGGTTGAGGGGTATTGTCAGGACATAATGATGGAAGTCTTACCCTCCGCGCGGTCGTTCATTTACCTTCAGCCGCGGAAGCCGTGTGGACCATTAGGCGCGCGGCGGTGATTTCTTCGACCATCGTACCCAGTCTTTCAGGCGCGGCCACCAGACCGTCTTTTTCGGTCCTGCTCATTCCTTTAATAAAGGCCTCCACCTTCAGCGCGTCGGACCGCGTTCCGCGGAGTTTCCAGCACGCGGCGGTACGCACCGGTCTGAATCCCGCGGTGAATTTCGCGCGGCGGTTTCCGCCGAGGTGTTCGCGCACGCGGCGTTCGATATCGGTCGTGTAGCCGGTATAGAGCGCACCGTTGTCGCACTCGAGCATGTAGATGTAGTACACTTTTTCCATTTTCAGGAGCGCAGGGTCGCGACCAGCCGGAGCGGATTGAGGAATAGTTCGAGAGCGGAGACGATGTCAGTACACACCACATCCGCCGCGCTGAGTGCGTTGAGCGCCGCTCCCTCGCGCTGTATGACCGCTATTCCGAGCGCCGCTTCGTCGAGCATCAAACGGTCGTTGCGGCCGTTCCCGATCGCCGCGACGCGCTCCGATCCGAGCGAGCGGACGTAGTCGAACTTGGCCCGCGCCTGATCGTCGACGGGGAGCACGGTGAGCGCGCAGGGCAGGCCCTCGAGCGCCGCGCCCGCCTTTCCGAAGGTGTCGGCCGTTACCACGTGAACCCTGATTCGCCCGGCGAGGGATGTAAGGAGCGCCGCAACGCCGTCGATAAGGGTGCCGTCCTCGGCGATGGTGCCGTTGTAATCCAGAACCAGGTGGTCGATTGCGAGCGTCCGGTGGCCGGGTATTTCGATGGTTATCATGATGTTATGGCTGACGGAATCTGTGATGTCTCGGAGCGTGCGTCGTGCTCCCAGTGGATGGCTGCGCAGAGTGCATGTCAAGCCCTTTGCGGGCGGCACGGACATGGGCCGGAAGCGCCTGTACCCCGTGTGCGACGGTGTGCCTGGAGCTTCATGTTGCGAAGGAGCGAACCTGGTCGTTCAGCCTGTCGGCCATGCCCTTCACCCGGTTGGAGTGTGAGAGCAGATTATCGGCCTCGTTCGAGTTTTTCTGCGTGATCTCGTTGACCGACGCGATCGAGCGCACGATTTCCGCGACCGCCGTCTTCTGCTCTTCGGTGGACACCCGGATCTCGTCGGAGCGCGCCCTCACGCGGCCGGCGTCGGCATTGACCTCGCCGTTGATGCCCTCCTGCACCTCCATGAAGCGGGCGATATCATTAATCATGCCGTCAATATAGTTCACGCCTCTGATGATCTCGCTGATCACCTTGACCGAGGTTCCCATGTTCTGCGTGCCCTTGGCGATCTCGTCGGTGTTCAGCTTGATAAGGGCGTCGATCTCCTTGAGGCTGGACGCGGTCTGGTCGGCAAGCTTCGATATCTCGTCGGCGACCACGGCGAATCCCCTGCCCGCCTCTCCGGCGCGCGCGGCCTCGATGGCGGCGTTGAGCGAGAGCAGGTTTATCTTGTCCGAGATGTCGTTGATGATGCCGATGATGTCGGTCATTTTGCCCGAGCTCTCGCCGATCCTCCCCATCCCCTCGTTCATGGAGTTGATGGTCTTCTCGCCGGATTTCGCGAGGGAGGAGATGTTTTCGGCGGTACCCCGTGTCTTTTTGACCTTCTCGCTCATCTCGCGCATCGTTGTGGACAGTGTCTGGAGCTTGGTGACAAGCTCGTCGAGGTTCTGCACCTGCCGGTCGGCCCCGTCGGCGATCGTGTCGCTGCTGGCCGAGACCTCCTCGATGGTTGCCATGATCTCCTCGGCGGCCGAGGCCTGGCTCTGGGAATTTTCCGAAAAGCTTATCGACGCCGTGGAAAGCTCCCGCGAGGCGTCGGCGAGCTCGGCGGCGGAATCGTTGACCGAGGCGAGGAGCCCCGATATCTGGCGGTACTGCTCCTCCTTTTCGTTTTTCTCCTCCTCGGATTTTTTGAGAGCGCCCTCGGTAATGGAGAGTATGAGCTGGGACAGGATGATGATGAACACCAGCGAGAAACTGCTGTCGATTACGCCAACCTTTGCAGCCCCAAGGCTTATCGGATCCAGACGGTCCCGAACCAGACTGAAGAAGACCAGATCGGCCGCGAGAAAGAGCAGGGAGACGGCCCAGACGACCCTTCGTGTGGTAAAAACCGTTGCCATCACCATGGCGGCCGTCATGAAGTAGATATAGGAGGTGTACCCGTTCTGAGGGGTTTGAATCAGCTTCGACATGAGGCCCACGGTAAGGGTAATCGCGATGACAAAAATAAGAATGTTGGCGGCGAAGTGATACCTTCCGACTTTCAGGAAAAAAAGCGCGACAAGCACCGAGATAAAAATGATTGTAATTACGATTATGGCCTGGAGGTAAAGCGCCGCTCCCAGAAAAATCGCGAGCAGAAGAATCAATAATGGCAGCAGTAATGACAGCGCGAGGAGCATGTACAAAAGGGTTTGTGACTTCCTCTGTATAAGGTACGAACTTTGGATATAACGACTGAGAAAAAAGGAATTGATTGGGTGCAGTATGCTCATAGTGCCTCCTTTGTTCTATATTTCAGGGTTGGCAGCGGGCGGGCCGGTTCTTCCTATGCGAATGTAACGGTGTTAAATAATCAATTGTTCATTCTCTCATTATGATAGGGCTGTTTATCGGTCCTCTACTCGATGGGTCTTTCGCCTGCGACGATGGAACCTATGGATCTATTCTGGTACACGGGAACAACCCGTGTATCGATTCAATTTAATTGTCAATTATTATGCAAGCGTTAATTTGCTATTATTCACGCATTTTGCGTAATGAGCACTGATCCGCCGTATCAGCGCACCTTCCCCCGCGCGAGCGACATGAAGATTCCGGCGAAGCACAGGGCCGTGAAGACGGCGAAGGCGATCCGGGCGCTGACCAGGAACTGTCCGTAGTACACGGGCGTAATGGGGACTCTGCCCATCACCACGGCGAAGATGAGCATTGCGATTCCCATGCTGAACATCTGGCCGGTGAGGCGCATGGTGCCCAGCGTCCCCGAGGCGACGCCGTAGTGGCGGCTTTCAACGGAGCTCATTACGGCGTTGGTGTTGGGCGAAGAGAAGAGGGCGAATCCGAAACCGAGAACAAGGAGGCCTGCGACGATGAGTCCAAGCGGAGTGCCCGTGTCGAGGAAGATGAAGGATGAAAGCCCCAGCGTGGTAAGGGCCATGCCGATCGAGGCGACGACCCGCGGCTCGATGCGGTCGGAGAGGCTCCCCGCCAGCGGCGAGAGCAGGGCCATCACCGCCGGTTGCGATACGAGGATCATGCCGGCGCTCTCCGGGCTCATGCCCTTGATGTACTGTAAATACAGGCTCAGCAGAAAGCCCGAGGCGAAGGTGGCGCTGTAATTGATGAGGGCGGCAAAATTCGACATCGCGAAGACCAGGTTGTCGCGAAAAAGCGTCATATTCATGACGGGCGAGGCGAGGCTGACCTCTATTCGATAAAATGCCAGGAGCGCCGCGGCGCCTGCGAGCGAAAGAACGATCCCCGGCGTCGACGGCAGGCGCGAGAAACCGTACATGAGCGCGGCCAGGCCGGTCCCGTACACGAGCGACCCTCCGAGGTCGAAGCGCTCTCCTTTCGCCTCGGCCCACTCGCCTTTCAGGTAAACGGGGACGAGGATGAGTATTGCGAGTCCCATGGGAACGGTGGCGAGGAAGATACAGCGCCAGCCAAGGTAGTGGGTGATGAGCCCGCCGAGAAAGGGGCCCATGGAAAGCCCCAGATACACTGCCGCGACGTTGATTCCCAGCACGCGGCCGCGCCGCTCGGGCGGGAAGACCGAGATGAGGATAGGAAGGCCCGTGCCGAAGGTCATGGCGCTCCCTATACCCTGGGCGACGCGGGAGACGACGAGCGCGGTGGCCGTGGACGCGAGGGGCGCGGCGAGCGACGCGGCAGTGTAGACGGCCATCCCGGCCATGAAGACGCGCTTCCTTCCGCGCATGTCGGCCAGGCGTCCCATGGGCACAAGGAACATCGCCGAGGCCAGTATGAAGGCGGTCGAAACCCAGTTGAGGAGTACGGCGTCGATCGCGAACTCCGTCCCGATCGCCGGCAGGGCGATGTTGACGGCCGAGCCCATGAAGGGGGTGATAAATGCCGCGAGTGTGGCGATGACCAGAGCCGCGCGCTGCGGTGCCGTGGATTTCATTTGGTTGTCTCCGGGGTGCAGGGTGACGCGGCGCATGATACTATCACGCACCGGTGTCGTTGCAAGGATTTTTCCCCTCGGCGGGCGCTATCCCCAGCGCTGCGTGAGCGCGACGCGCACGTCGTTGAAATCGTCCCATGACAGGTAGGGTCTTTTCATGTGTTCCATAAAGCGGGCGAGGCCGTCGCGGGCAAAGACCAGATCGGCGGCCTGCGCCATGCTGAGGTCGGTGGGGCCGTCGCCTATGCAGACCGATTCCGTCGGGGCATAGCGCGCGATGACGTCGGCCTTGGCCATGAGCTCGCCTCCGCGCTCGAAGTCGGAGTATACGCGGAGGCGTTCCCCGGAGACGTCCACATCGGGCGCGTGAACGGCGTGCACGCGCGCCGTGAGGGCACCGAGGCGCGACTCGACCATGCCGCGCAGTCCCCCCGATATGACGATAAATGGCACGCCGCGGGAATCGAGATAATCGATGAACTCAACGAATCCCGGGCGGATGGGGATGGTGCGCACGTATTCGAGTATGTCCGGGTACCGTGTGGAGGGGATCGAGTCGACGATACGCCGCACGCCCTCGCGGATGCTGAGACGAAGAGCCTGCATCTCGGGACCGACCTCGCGGTACACCTCCGGGGCGAAACGGCGAAACATCCCGAGGAAACTTTCCTCGGAGGTGATGGTGCCGTCGAAATCGCAGAAGACGGCCCGTGCGATTCCGGAAGACGGCCGGTTTATCTCCATGTGATCTGCGCCGGATTCCGCAGCGGCATGCGGTGGTAGCGGTGCCTCGGATATCCCAGCATGGCCGACCCGAAGCCGGCGTGCCCTTCCGGAAGGCCCACGGCCTTCGCGAGCGGCGGATAGAAGGCGAGGGCGGCGTCGAAGAAGCCCGCGCAGCAGCTTCCCAGCCCGAGCGAAGGCGCCGCGAGCTCCAGGTACGCGATGGCTATTGTGCCGGCCGCGCGCGCCATCATATTGTCCCTGGGGGCGTGGCAGATCACCAGATGCGGCGCTCCGCGGAGGACGGCGTCGATACCCATTTCCCAGCCCGCGATGACGAGGTCCATGTGCGCGGCCTTCGCCTGTTCGGGGAAATCGCGAAGGACGGTCCGCATCCAGTCCACAACGAGCCCGGCGAGCCGGCGCGTTTCGTTCTGTTCGTACACCACCAGCCATTCGAGCGGCTGAGAGTTATGGCCGGACGGCGCGTGACGCGCGATGTCGATCAGCCGTTCTATCGTCGGTCGGTCGACTGACTGTTGTTTATAAGACCTGATTGAACGGCGCGAACGGAGAAACCGCTCGGCGAACGCCGGATCGTCAGTGCGCTCGGTGATCAACGGGCAGGCCTCCACCGGCATGCCGTGGAGGGAGAGCGCCCCGTGCGGACAGACGGCCACGCAGTGACCGCAGGAGATGCAGAGTTCGTCGCCTCCCGGGACGGATTCGGGCAGGGACCGCCTGTCGGCAAGGGTGATGATGCGGGCGGGGCATTCATCAACGCATGCGCCGCACCGCGTACATCGTGTCTCGTCGATGGTGAACAGATTCATATATCAACTCCTTATAAAGTGCCGTCGCGCAGTTTCGACCGCGCGGGGAGGGGAATCAAGCATAAAAAGCGTCCGGGAAATCTCTTGACGTCGATGACCCTCCGTGTAGGATTTACCGGATGGCATATACAGCGCATCGCCGGAGGGCCCGTTAATGGACGATGAACTGATGGACATTGAAGATGAGCCGATCCTCGACGCCGGCGAGGTGATCGAGGCCGCGGATATCGCCGCGCGCTCCGTCGAGGAGCTCATCGGCCGCATCTTCGAGTACAAGCACCGGCTGATGGAACGCCTGCTCTCGGACGGGATAGGACACGCCCGGTTCAAAGAGAGCCCCGCCGGGCGCATTCCCGATTCGTGGCGCGTTGTTCCCCTGCAGGAGGTGCTCGCCGGGCGGAAAATCGTCGAAGGGCCGGCCTCGCTTCCGGGGGCGGGAGACGGGGCGGCGGGGGTGCCGGTTATCGTACCGGAGTGTGTCGGATCCCTGCGCCTGCTTGAAAATCGCTGCGGCGCGGTCGCAAAGGACAGGGCGAAAAAGCTCGCCGAGTTCGCGGTCTCCGGATCCGACATCGTGATGGCGGTAAGGGGGGACCATGCCGGGGCGTCGGCGATCATGCCGGTCTTTTTCCCCGGGGGGATTCTCGGCCCCGGCTGTGTGAAGCTCTCCGCGGACCCCGAATTGTGCGAGCCGTTTTACCTCAATAATGTTCTGCATTCCTATTTCCAGTCCGGCGTTCTCTACACGCTGAACGCGGGAAGCGGCGAGATGGCCATAGACCTCGAGCTTCTGCGGCGTCTCATGATCAAGCTTCCGCCGATTCCCGAGCAAAAGCGTATTGCTGATATTCTGCTCGCGCTTTCCGGGGAGATTGTGGCCGGAGAGGACGCTCTCTCGCGGATTGGCTCGATCCGAGCAAACTTTATACGCGCCCAAGACGAATAAAAAATAATAGACATTTTTCCCGATATTCGCATACACCCGTTGCATCATCGATGGAGGAATGGTCATGCGTACGCTCGGCATCAATATAGGCTCGTCGAACGTCAAGGCTGTCATGCTTGAGGGGAACGAGATCCTCTGGAGCGAGGTAGTGCCCCACGAGGGTAACTTCCTCGGTACGCTCTCGCGGATCCTCTCGTCAAGGGATGTTCGGGAGGGGGTACGCGCTCTCGTTACGGGGACCGAGGGCCGCTATCTGCTCAACATCTCGAGCGTCATTGAACCGATCTGCGTCGAAGCGGCGCTCGGCGACCTGAAGGAAGAGGTGGACGCGGTGGTCTCGCTGGGCGGCGAGGATCTGGTGGTCTACACCGTCAATGAAAGTAAACGGATTATAACGAGTTTCTCCGGAAACAAGTGCGCCTCGGGAACAGGAGAGTTTTTCAAACAGCAGCTCGGCCGGATGGACATGGGGCTGGACGCCGTCGATCGCCTCGAACCGGGCTGCCGGGTCCACAAGCTTTCCTCGCGGTGCTCCGTCTTCATGAAGAGCGACTGCACCCACAGGCTCAACAAGGGAGAGGCCACCAAGGGCGATATCATCCTGTCGCTGAGTAACGTCATGGCCATCAAGGTGGCCGATTTCCTCAAGCGCGCCCGCATGGAGCGCGGCCGCGTTATGCTTACCGGCGGCGTGACGCGCAATCCTTACGTCGTGAGCTTCCTTTCGGAGAAGCTTCCCGACGTCGAATTCATAGTGCCCGGAACAGCCCCCTTCTTCGAGGCGTACGGCGCGGCGCTCCTCGCGCGCGAGACGGGGAGCGCGCTCCCGCCGGCGGACGGGCTCATTCGCGAGCACAGCGTGCAGTTCGCGCGCTTTACGAGCCTTAAAACGGCGGAGGGTCGCGTGACCTTCATCCCATCGCGAAAGACGAAGGTGCGCGCCGGGCGCGAGTACATCCTCGGCGTGGACGGCGGTTCGACGACGACGAAGGCCTGTCTTATCGATATCGAGACATACGAGATCACGGCCTCCTTCTACGGGCGCACGCACGGAGACCCCGTGAAGGCGCTCAAGCAGTGCATTGTCGAGATCAAGAAGCAGATCCGCGGGGATATCGGCGACGAGCCTATTCGAATAAGCCTTGCGGCCACCACGGGCTCCTCCCGTGAGATTCTGGGGGTGTTCCTGGAGACCCCGGCGGTATACAACGAGATCATCGCCCACGCGGTGGGGACCACCTACTATCAGCCCGACATCGACACGATTTTCGAGATCGGAGGGCAGGACGCCAAGTACGTGCTCCTTAAAAACGGGGTGCCCATCGATTACGCCATGAACGAAGCGTGTTCCGCGGGGACCGGCTCGTTCCTGGAGGAATCGTGCAGGGGCGACCTGAACATCGAGCACGCTCACGAGATCGCGCCGGTGGCGCTTGCCGCCGAGCGTCCGCTGAAATTCGGCGAGCACTGCTCTGCCTTCATCAATTCGGATATCCGCAAGGCGATACAGCAGGGCGCCACGCGGGAAGACATCACGGCCGGATTGGTGACCTCGATCGTGTCGAACTATCTCAACCGCGTTGTGGGCAACCGAACGATCGGCAGCAGCATCGTGCTGCAGGGGGGAGTGGCCAAGAACGAGGCGGTGCCGCTGGCGTTCGCGATGCTTCTGGGCAAGAACATCCTGGTTCCGCCCGACCCCGAACTCATGGGGTGTTTCGGGGTGGGGCTGCTCGCGGCGCAGAAGCTGTCGGAGGGCTTCCTCGAAAAGGGAAGCTACGATCTCGACGCGATCCTCGCCACCGAGATCGTCGGCGAGCGCGAATTCCAGTGCAAGGCCTGCGACAATTACTGCCCCATCCGCGTGCTCGTCGTCAACGGTCACCGCTATATGTTCGGCGGCCGCTGCAACAAGTACGCCAACATGCGCAAGAAGAAGAGCTTCGACGAGGCCGAGGTGGTCGATTATGTGGAGCGCCGGAACCAGCTCATGTTCGTCGAATGCGCCCCGAATCCGGACTCTTTCAGAGCCCGGTGCGGCCATACGGTGGGCATTCCCCGCTGTTTCTCGGTGTACACTCTGTGGCCGCTTTACTCTCATTTTTTCCACGAGCTGGGCGTGCGCGCCGTGCTCTCGACGGAAGTATCCCCGGGGGGGACCGCGCGGGTGGAGAGCGGCTACTGTTTTCCGGCCGAGATCGCGCACGGAGCGGTGCAGGCGGCCTTCGACGCGCGGCCTGATTTTCTGTTTTTGCCGCACTTCAGGGACATGGAAAGCTACGAGAGCGACGTGCACGCTAATTTCTGTCCCATCACGCAGGGACTGCCGTACTATATCCGGCAGGCGTTTCCCGAGATTTCCGACGAGCGCGTGCTCTGTCCCGTCGTGAGCTTCAAGTACGGAGAGGAGAAGGCGCTCGAGCCGTTCATCGAGATCGGGGAGCGACTCGGTTTCGGCGAGAAAGAAGTGCGCGCGGCCTTCGCCGTCGCGCTCCAAAGGCAGCGCGATTACGCTGAAAAAGCGGCAGCGCTCGGTCGCGAGGCGCTCGCGGCCGCGCGCGGTGCGAAGCGTCCGGTCATCGCTTTGCTGGGCAGGCCCTACAACGCGTTCACGCCGGACGCGAATATGGGCATACCGCGGAAATTTACCTCGCGCGGATGCACCATCATCCCCTTCGACATCCTGCCGTTCGAAAACGAGGCGATCTTCGCCAACATGTACTGGTACTACGGCCAGCAGGACATGAAGGCGAGCAGGCTGGTGCGGAAGGAAGACAACCTCTTTGTGACGTATATTACGAACTTCTCGTGCGCGCCGGACTCCTTCATGCTGCACTACCTCAGGTGGAATATGGGCGCCAAACCCTTCCTGGTGCTTGAGCTCGATTCGCACACGGCCGACGCGGGGGTCGACACGCGCGTGGAGGCCTTTTTGGACATCATTGAGGGGTACCGGAGCAAGCACGCGGAAATCGCCGCCGAGCGCTTCGACAACGGCCTGCGCTTCGTCGTGAAAAAGGACGGGCTGTACGTACGGCGCGTGTCCACCGGCGAAATGATGCCGCTGAGGGACAACCCGCGCATCAAGCTCCTGCTGGCGAACATGGGGCGCCTCTCGACGGAGCTCCTCGCCGCGTCGCTCCGCTCGGCGGGAATCAGCGCCGAGGCCATGCCGCTGGCGGACGTGCCGACGCTGCAGCTGGCGCGCAACCACGCTTCAGGAAAAGAGTGCCTTCCCTCGCACCTGGTGCTCGGCGAGGCGCTGCGCTTTTTCGGCTCCGAGAGCTACCGCAAGGACGAAATCTACCTGCTCTTCGTCCCGACCACAACGGGTCCCTGCCGCACGGGCCAGTATTTCGTGTTTTACGAGAACCTCTTCAGGGATCTGCGCCTGGACAACGTGGTCGTCGTGACGCTTGACTCCGACAACTCGTACAACGAGCTCGGGCCGGACTTCTCGAAGCACGCGTGGTGGGGTCTGGTCATCAGCGACTACATGAAGGACGTGGAAACCTCGCTTCGCGCGTGCGCGGAGGATCCCGCAGCGGCGATGAAAACATACGACAGGCTCTGGCACCGGCTTATCGCGGTGGCCGAAAAGGACGTCCGCGGCGTTTTGCCCGTACTCGAGGATATCGCCGCGGAGATCACGCGTATCCCGCTGAAGCGCACGATAGACGAATGTCCCCGCGTGCTTGTCGTGGGGGAGATCTACGTGCGCAGGGACGACTTCGCCGTGGACGAGCTCATTCAGCATTTCAGCGCGCGCGGAATAATCGGAAAGGTCTCCGGTGTCACCGAGTGGATTTACTACTGCGACCATGTGCGGCGTCATGAGATACTGAAACGGCTCCGGCTCGTACCATGGTACCGGAGGCCCTTTTCGAAGGAACTGCGCGAGCTCCTGGGCTGGAAGCTCGAGGCCATGTACAAGCATCGAGTGGAACACCGGGTGGGAGCGGTCTTGAAGAAGACGGGCCTTTTGCCCGAGACGCCGCACGACATGGACCGAATAATGGAGAATGCCGAGAGGCATTTTGTGAGCGACGAGCTGCATTCCGAGATCAGCGTATCGAGCGGCGTCGCCGCGACGGCGATGATGGACGGCTATTCGGGCGTGGTGAACATCGCTCCCTTTGCCTGTCTGATAGGGCGCGTGATCGAGGGTATCCTCACCCCCTGGGCCCGGGAGCGGCACTATCCGATGATGTCGGTGGAGATCGACGGGAACCTCCTGCCGCCCGGCATCCTCAACAAGCTCGACATCTTCATGCTGAACGTGCTCAGGTTCAAAGAGAATCCGGATGTTTCATCGCTCGTCGAGCCCGGCGGGGGAAAACGGGAGATGCTGAGCAGGATGACGGGACACGGCTGACTCGCCCCGTCATCGCCGGACGCCCGCCAATTTTTACTTGCCATACGCTTTTTGCCTCTTTACGATCTCACCCTTCCATGCAGTGAAGCTTCCGCCCGTCAGCGGGGCCGCAGCGGCGTGAGAAAAATTGAAAAGTGATGCGAAAAACCAAACATTCCAGCCGTTCCGCCGATACCGCGACGGGCGGACCCGCCCAAAC